>CBIHPB010000018.1:0-19709 GCA_966211485.1 uncultured Bdellovibrio sp. | reverse complement strand
CCACAATTCGTCAGTGGCGGCCCCATGGTGATCGTGACCGTGGCAGTGCTGCCATTTACAGCGGTGGTGGTGAGGGTCAATCCGGCCTCTGGATCTGTGAATGTGCGGCCGATCGGCAAAGCCGAATCGTTCCAATCATAAGTTGAAGAGGAAAAGCTGACCGGAGTCATATCTAGCAGACTTGGGTTTGAGATCCCCGCCACATCCTTGCCGATGTGAACAACAACTCCATTGGGAACATTGGTGTTCGTCAGTGCCGAGATATAACTGTCAGAGCCCAACAAAGTCCGGTACTCGACATAGTACCAAGTCCTGACTCCGGTGACTGGATCCGTGCTTTTCAGAATTTTAAGTGCCTTGGCGCTAGAATCGGCGGCCTCGTAAGCAGACAAAGTAAAGCTGCCGCTTGATTGCACGGTGGTGATGGGCGGAAAGCCAAGACTGTTCAGCCAACCCAGCTTTTCTTTTTGGAATGCATTGAAGTGACCGTTATGTGTCGTCCCCATCACATCAAACGGATCGCCATATTCAATCTTCGCACAGTTTGAACCCACCGAAGACACTCCACACTCGAGGCCACCCGAATGAGCCAGGCCCAGATTGTGACCCAATTCATGAATCAGCGCATACCCATCACATCCGACAAAGCTGCCATTTAAGAAAATGCGTCCAGGGCTTCCGCCCAAGGTGCCAAGGCCACCCCATGTACAAGCGGTCGTATTTGGAAACATGTAGACGATATGCTGATACCCAGATATCGAAATGCCAGCACTGGCCACGGCCTGAGTAGCGGCATTTTCAATCAGCGCGGTATCGCAACTGGCCTGACTGAGAGGCAGCGTGTACCAGCCGAAAACGTCTCCCCCCAGCCACATTTGTTGCTGCGAATTTTCTTTGTAGAAATTGTTAGCTTGAGAAAAGACAAGGTTTGAAATTTCAGCCACAGTTTTCGGCTGAATTGGATTGTCCTGAAAATTCACCAGCAAAACGAGAACCTTTCGCTCGCCGATGCTTGCACTTGGCAATTCATTGGCAGCACCACCACTAATGTTTTCAACTCCAGCGGCATCGACAGCCAGGACATTGCCGTTCCGGTTCCCACGCACCCGCAGTTTCATTCCAGTGACGAGGTCCTGCATCTGACCTGAAAATTTTAATTCAACAGAGCCTTCCAAGGTTTCCAGAACATGCCGAATACGATCGGGATGCTTTCCAAATCCATCCTCTTGCAAGACAAGCAAGCGGCCAGTCCTTTGTTCGGATGGGACAAAGTCCGCATTGATGAAAAGGATCTGAAGACCTGTGATCGTCATTAAGAGCAACGATGTTTTCCATTTGTTCGTCATGGGATTCCCCTTATTCCAACAACAATCATTGCAAATTCGCATCCAAGCTTGGCCTTCCAAGCGATTGATATACCTAATGTTTTTAAGCCAATTATTTTAAGCGAACCTTGGCGAACGACTGAAACTTGATGTCTCAAATTCAAATTGCTCTCTGAAAACGAGAGTTTGGTTCCAGTGTCTACGAAAAAGAACTGCTAAGAAAATCGTCGCATCAAAAAGGGAATTCAGGGTTCATGAATTAGACACTGAACAGAGGCTAAGCAGAGAGAGAATATTTTCAACCAATTCTTAGGAGTTAGACCAGTTGATGGCCCAGCACTTTCTGCAATTTGACTGAATAAGCCTCAGCAGACCTCCCGCCGCAGGCGATTCTTTTCGATTTTGGCCGGTACGATCATTGAAATTGAAATCGTGAGAAGTAGGACGGAGGATCGTATGCGATTTCTATTGAAACTGACTTTGAGTGTGCTGATTTTCTTTGTCTCGGCCACGACATGGGCCTGCGACAAAAAACACAGCAAAAAAAACATTGGCCAGCGCGCTCATCACTCGCGCCCACACAAACACCCAACAAAGCACGCCAAAACTCAGAAAAAATTGAAATCCAATCCGTCCAGCGCATCCAAAATCGCCAAACTGAAACGACAGAAAAAAGAAGAGACCAAGCGCCTGATGGCCTCGCTCCGAGCGAAGCGCTCCAACCGTCTTCCGCCGAAATATGTCAGCAGCAAAGAGAGCCAGGACGAGGTTCTGGAAAATGCAGGTAGGATCACGACCAAACGTGAGCCCAGCAGCGAAAATGAAGAATTTCCAGAACCCGAAATTATGCTTCACGATTCCAGTAGCAGCAGCGAAGCTGTGATCCCGGACTCGGAAGAGTTCTGATTTAACTGGCACGGCCAAAGCGATACCGGCAGCCTCGGCCGCGTCCGATCTTCAGCAGCTTTCGCTTTCTGATTCCAAACCCAAGCGCTCTTTGCGCAGTTGAAAGCGAAACATCTAAGATCTCGACCGCCTCATTCAGTGTGAACGAATGAGATTCCATTTTTTCTTTCAGCTCCTGGAGATGCAGCTCGTGCGGCGTTGGAGTTTTCTTCGATGCTGAAAGACGGATGGCACAGGGGGCGGTTGATATCAACCGATACTCTTTGTTGCGGACTTCGATTTTCAATGGCAGCTGATGCTGCTCCCACCACTCGCGCAGTCGATTGACGTTGGAATTGACGCGAGCAGGACTCGAGTGAGCATTAAAGTATTCCCCCGGAAAGGCTTCCGCAAAGAACTCTCCTAAGGGAAGGGGCCGGTAGAAATCGCGGCATAAAGCAAGCCACATCCGTCGCAGTGTTGGAGGAAGATCGCTTTGGTACATCCGAGCGGGATCCATCGTCAGCGCAAGATCCGAATCGCCGAAAGTCCAAAGATAACTTCCCCCACGTCTGGCTAAATCGCCAAAGTTTTCCAAAAGTCTTCGACGATATCCCAGATACGGGGTTCCGAAACTCAAACGTGAAATCAGCGAAGGATCCTTTGTGCGAAGCGCTTCGTAGTAATCGCAGTCCCGGTAGGTTTCCCAGTGACGAGCCTGGATCGCTTGCGTGCGAAGAAACTGCATTTCCTGATGGGCTTGCTTGGTTGGTGACTCCAATTGCAGCCACTGGTTGATCACCATCCACTTGCGAACGAAAAAACTGTAAGTTCCCTGAGCATTTCCCAGACGCTCGTTTGACTTTAAGAGAACCTCGCGCGCTTCTTCGTGCCGGTTTTGAAAAATCCGGACCTGAGCCAAAAGCTCTAACGAGTTTCCATACAAAAGCTGAAGTTTTTTTTCCTGAGTCTCCTCGAGCAAAGACGTGATTTTTTCCTCGGCCTGATCATACTGCTGAAGAAAAATCAGTCCCGCCGCCAAATTGACCTGTCCGACGATAGAAAAATAATCCGTCGCTGGATTCATTCGCAAAAATCTTTTCAGCAGCGCCACACCCGTGACGTAATCCCACTGACGATAGCGACCGAAGGCCTCGTGAAGCAAAATCTCTGGATGCAGGCCCGGATCCAACTCGTTAAGCAGATCAAAGCCCTCTTGCAAAACACCCATTCGGAAAAGCGAGGCCGCGTAGTTCATGATTTCCGTCGATGTGGCTCGAGCACCCGTTTTGATTTCCGGTCGAACGATGGGCCCCAGAAACCGGCCCGCCCAATATGGAAGTCCAACACGATTGGCGCGAGCCGCGACCGCCGCTGCAAAACTTCGTGGGATCTGCGCTTGCGGCAATCGCAAGAGATCGGATCTGACCTTCGCAAACTGCCCAAGCCGGATCTGAATTTCCCATTCTTTGATTTTAGCGTCCCAAAATTCAATATCCACGCGATCTTACCCAAATCTCAAAATCATACAAAACAGCTATCCCCTTTATTCTTCATCGGAATTTCTCTGAATTCATTCAAATCCTTTTACGGAAACCTGACTATAGCCCAGTTAGCATGAATGTATCGACGCGAACCCGACTGGAGGACACCATGCCTAAAAAGAATCAAATGCTGCAAGCTTTGCCGATCACCCGAGCCGAGCGCACGGCTTGGGAATTCAACAAGGTGCTCACTCCAGCTCATATGGTGACCATGCAAAGCGAGATCGATGCAACCGGAGTTCAGCGCCTGCGCAATGCCTACAAGAAGAAAGGTCTCGAAGCTCCGACGATGACAGCCATCGTAGTGAAGGCTGCGTCCATGACGATGCAGGCATTTCCAGACGCCAATCGCGCGATCTTGGGAATGCCCGGCTTTCGAAAGCTTTATCAATTCAAACAAACCAATATCAGCGTGGCGGTGGAAAAGAATCTTCCATATTTGCCAGGGCAGGCATTCGCCACACCTCTTCAAGACTCTTTGACCAAGCCGCTCGAGCTTCTCTCGCATGAGCTTCGGGAGCTCGCGGCCTGTGATGAAACCAATAATGAACAGCTCAGAACATTTTTTGGAATTCTGCGAAAGTGCCCGACCTGGCTTGCGATGATTCTGATCAATCTGCCGATGCGGATCCCGTCATTGTGGAACAAATACCGGGGCTGTGCCGCTTGGGTGAATGCACCTTCGAAATCCGGAGTTGATACCGTGTTCACGACCTGGCCCTGGCCCATCACTTTCTCATTTGGATTCGTGAAAAATCGTCCGTTCGCCGAGGGGAACCAGATCGAATCACGCCTGACCATGCCTCTGGTGATGGTGTTCGACCGTCGCATTATGGGAGGTGGTCCTGCTGGCCGCGTGTTTATGCACTTCAAAACGCTCTTGGAAAATGCAGATACGGTTCTCGCCGAATGGAGCCCCGCTTCCGATCCGCGCCCACCGAGGACGAATCAAAATGAGACAGTCTCCAACTGAGAATGCGGGTAGGTTTCGTTGCACAAGCACAAGGGGAAATCTACAATAAAAGTGTATGCTTAAGGGGAAAATCACGGTCGTCGGCGCATTGATCGCGCTGGCGGTTCTTTTTCAAAACTGCTCGCAAGTTTCGTTCACGAGTGTCGACAGTGCTTTGCATTTGTCGGAAAGCGCTTCCGAGACTGAAGGCAATGGCACAGGCTACGGCGGAAAACTCACAGGCGAATTCTACCGCTTCACGCCGGACTTCACATGCGAAGGCAAAGAAGCCCCTGTTTCATCGATCACGGCAACTGACACCAGCATCACTTACACCGAGAACAAAACTCTTTTCTGCGGCAGCACCAAGCAGGATCTGGATTCAAAACTGATTGACCGCTCGGTTTATCAGAACGACATCATCGGATATCAGGAAGGCATTTTTGAATCCGAAAGTTCGATGCCGGCTTCGATTCCAGCCAACCTGGTTGAAGTTTGGTGCCGAGATACCAATGATCGATCTGGAATCGAGACCATCACACATTACGATCGCTCGACTCAGGTGGCGGTGACGCGAATTCTTTCCGCAGGGCCTGGCACAAGTGTTCAGACAATTTCCGATTTCAATGTGTCACGCGTGATTTCACCAATGCTGGTCACGGTGACGGATGGCAAAGACTTTACGTTGAAAGTTTACCGCGATCGCCCGGCGGCTCAATTGGGGCTTTTCCAAGGTTCGATGACGGCCGTCGTGAATGGCCAGAAGGTCACACGCGAAACCTCTTGCCGATTGGGTGGCGGTCTTGACGCCAAAGTCTGGCCGGCTCGGCAAATCGTGGATCTGAATATTCTGCTCTTTAAATTCACGCCAGATTTTCAGGGCTTTGGATTGACTTCAACAACCGGTGATACGATCGAAAACCTTTACCGAGGTGATTTGCAAGGCCATCAGATCGTGAAAGACAATATGACCCACTCGGCAAACATGTCTTTGGGTTTTGATTTCTTACCGAATATGCTGAACGTCTATAGCATGCCGCTTCGAACGGGACCAACTCCGCCAGCTCCTTTTGTTTGGACTGTTCCAGCCGTCGCCTGTCCTCAGGTTTCAGCGGCTCAAGCGAAATTTCTAGATCTTGGCAGCGACCAGTGGCTTGTTGCCACTTGGGACGAGCAGACCAGCATCCTTCACATCTACCTTCAGAACAGTGGACAGTGCCAGCTGAAAAACTCGATTCCTCTTTCAAGTCCGGTGATCGAAGGGCTTTACATGGCACCGGATGCGCAAAAGGCCGCAGTCTCCGTCACTGTCAATATTCAGGGCCTCAGTCATGGCCAGCTTTTCTTCGTTCCTTTGGACGGCAAACCTGCTTTACAAATCAATTCTCCGGTCTCCATCGGCACAAGTATCGGAAACGTTCACATCTTACCGGATTCACAAACTGTCTTTTACACCGGAAACCAGCTAAAACAGGATGAAATCGGCGCCTTTACTTGGCGGGCGCCATGACGATCCGAAATTTCAGAAGACGCATCTCGGCCCTGAGCCTTTTATTATTGCTGATGGTTTTCTTTCAGAACTGTCAGCCCGCTATGCGTTTCACAACGCTCGATGCGGGTGCCGTGGTGGCCGGTATCGGTGGCGGCAATGGTGATGGTTACGGTGGCAAACCCGGTGGTGATTTCTATCGCTTCACGCCGGACTTTACTTGTGAAGACAAAGAAGCCCCCGTCTCCATGCTTGCGATCACAGAGTCGAAAACGACTTACACTGAAAACAAACGCCTGATGTGCGGAGCCGTCAAAACGGATTTGGATTCCAGCCTGATCGATACCTCGGTTTATCAAAACGATATCGTCGGCTATCTCGAGGGTATCTTTGAATCCAAAGATGCCGCGCCGACTTCGATTCCTGCCAATCTCGTCGAAGTCTGGTGCCGTGATTCCAACGATCGATCCGGCATTGAAACGATCACACACTACGATCGCTCGAGCCAGCTGGCGGTGACTAGAATTCATTCTGCAGGCCCGGGAACAAGCGTTTCAACAATTCCGGATTTCAATGTGTCACGCGTGATTTCACCAATGCTTGTCACAGTGACGAATGGCCCAGATTTCACGCTGAAAGTTTATCGCGACCGTCCGGCAGCGCAGATGGGATTATTCCAAGGCTCGCTGGAAGCCACCGTCGGTGGACAAAAAATCAAACGCGAGACCTCTTGTCGTTTGGGCGGCAGTCTGGATGCGAAGGTTTGGCCGGCGCGGCAGATTGTCGATATGAATATCACCTCGCTGAAAGTATCGCCGGATCGACAATCTTTTGGATACCTCTCAAATACGGGAAGTCCAGTGACGAATTTGTACTCCGGGACCACGCTGGGAACTGGACAGTTCAAAGTCAATGCTCCCAACACGACAGCGTATTCGATTTTTGATTTCTCTCCAGATTCAAATTCTTTGATCTACTGGGCAAATCAGGGAAGCATGACCGCGCCTGAATTGTACAAAGTGGGCCGAAACGGAGCAGACCCTCTGCAACTGGAACACTCGGCCGTTTCCGACAATATCAACAATGCGAAGAACGGAGTTTTTCAGTTTTCGCCTGATGGCTCGAAGGTCATCTACTGGGACGATCCAATGGCCGCTCAGCATACAACCAACGAGACTTTGAATTCTGTTTCCCTCAGCGGTGGCTCCCCGATTGTCCTTAGTCCGCCAATTCAAAACTTTGGCAACTATCACGCTTTTGCTGTCTCACCAAGCCTGAATAAGGTCGCATTTTTTATGGGGACCAATTCGGATCTCCAGAACCCGAACATCTTGTTCATTTCCAATTTGGATGGCACGGGCCTTTTTCAAGTCACCATTCCCTATCCTTCTGATGGATGGGCTGTGACTGCAGACCCCATGGACACTCCGGTTCAATGGTCCGGTCAAAGCCCGTTTGTCTTTGTTCGATCGCTTCGAACCAGTGGTGGAAAAACGGATATCTTATTCAGCGCGATTGCCGCCGATGGCTCGGGAGTTGTCTCCGCGCCGTTGAACTGGCTACGCGTTTCTTCGAATTTAGCCGGCCATATTGTTTTGCTTGCAAGCCGTGACAATCCACCGGCCCATAAGCTGATGGATCTGACTACCGGCCATTTCTTGGATCTTCCTTTGATTCAGCCCAAATTCTTTTCGAAGGACGGAGCCTCACTGGTCGCGACCGAATCTTCCACACTTGTTTCGATCGATGTGGTCAGTGGCACGAAGACGGCACTTTGTCCGCAGGCCGCGCCTGCGATTTCAAATCTCCAAGATCTTGGTGCGGGCCGGTGGCTGATCACTTCGTGGAATGAAATATCCGGAATTCTTGGCTTCTATCAGTCAACTTCGGGCCAATGCGTGCTTAAAAATTCGATCCCGCTTTCAAGGCCGACTCTCAACAATGTGATTTTAACTCCCGATTTGCAGAAAGCTGTCGTTTCAGTCACGATCAGCCTCGAAGGCAAAAATCATGACGAGCTTTTCTATGTGCCGCTGAATGGAAAAATGCCTTACAAAATCAATTCGCCCGTATACACCGGCGCCAAGCTTGGCAATGTTCAAGCACTGCCGGACTCACAAACTGTGTTCTATACGGGAGATCAACTGAAGTCCGGCGACACCGGAGCCTTTTTATGGAAGGCTCCGTAGGTGAAAGAGCGCCCAAAAATGGCGGGGTGTCTGGGACAAATACGACAGAGAGAACCGATTTGCCGTCCTAAACGGCCTGAACATGGTCTGCCGGTTGCACTCCGTTTTGCGCATGAAATACACACTCGCCCTTCTCATCTTCCTGGTTCAGGTTTTGGCATTTGCGGGATCTCCAATGTCTTCCTCATTGGACATGCGCACCACGTCCGGCATCACCTACGACCTCAAGGCGGCCATGCAGGATATCCCAGCAGTTCGATTCGATGGCGATCTCAGTGCCACAGCTTCAGCTGTCAATCCCCACCATCTACGAAGCCGCACCTTCCGATTGCCGATTGATTCCGATGGCGAAATGGTTTTAGCCGGCACGGCTTTGATGATCACAGCCATCATGGTCACCCCTGAAGGCGAGCAAAAACTTTTACATGCCGTACAGTCGACTCAAAGCCCGGGTATGGACAAGGTGATGAATGCAGGCCGGAAATTTGGCGAGACCAAAACCGCGATCGCTTTGGCAGGGGCCAGCATGGTGTATGCTTTGGTCGTCGATGAAAATCAGACTTTGATGCGAATTGTTCCGGTTCAATTTGCAGCGATCGCGGCCGTTGGATTTGCGAACAACTTGTTCAAAGTGATTTTCCACCGGGCCTTGCCAAAAGAATCTCCAGACGATCCGTTTGCCCGCAGTCAGTACAACAATCCATCCCGCCTTGCTCTGCCATCAGGGCACACGGCAGCGGCCGTGGCGGCTGCAACCATCATCGCCGAAAATTTCAAAGACAGCGATTCGATTGTTCCGACACTTGCCTACTCGGCAGCGATTCTGACCGGCATCTCACGCGTTTACCACAATGAACACTGGGTGACCGATGTTTTGGCCAGCATTTACGCGCACTATCTCACCAAATATATCATTCGCTATGGACAAAGCTCGGGCCGGGAAATTTTGATGATGCCGACCTATGGAGAAGATGGATACGGATTCCGCCTGACTTTCCGAGACAAGGGCCCCCAAGGCGTTTGCGGCGATGGCCTGATCGGCAATCGACGAATGGCCAAGTGCATTTCGGACGCGTTTAAAAAGTAAATACAGATTTGCCACAGCCGTCTGGCCCGTGGTCCAGATAGAATTGATCTGAAAAATCCGATAACAAGAGCATGAAAGACATGCTCTTCACTCTGCTTTTCTCAATCTCACTCCCCACTTTCGCTGCCGAAAATCCCGATTTCGACAAGGCCCAAGCCGCCGAAGCACAAACGGCTTTGAATGCCGACTACTTTGTCAGCGGGATGACCTCTTTCAACAATTACAACAAACCCGGCCGCTGCCGATCGATCGTGACACCCGCGGGCCAACAGACCATGAGCTGCTATGGCACCCCCGATGATCAAAAAGACTACTCCGTCTTCATGATGCAGTACGATTCCTATGACAAGGTTCCAACCGAGCTCAAACAATTCATACAGCCCGATCCCGAGCCTCATCGTCCCGTGCAGATTTTAGTTTCTTGGCGCAATGACAATTACTCGATGTTGGGTTTGGCATCGCGATATGGCCGTCGCCAAGGCGATGACTTGGGCGACACCCACAGTACGAGCATTCAGATCACCACTCAAAAAGATTTTGACGGACGCATTTACAATGTGACGGGCTCTTACGAAACCTCGCTCTACACCAAAGAAGATGCCAGCAAAACCTACACCGATAAAGACGGAATCGTTCACACCACGCAAAACTTTGAAAACGTGAATATCTTCCGCTTGATGGTCGACAATATGAACGAAGGAAAAACCATGTACTGGAAAGGCGAAGCTGGCTTCGTCAATGTTTCCAGCAAAGGCAAATGGGGCTGGGCCCAAGCCAGCAACCAACAAGAAGGTTTCCACAACCTGATCAACGGAATTCACAACGGACTTGTTCCTACTTACACGAATGTTGGCGAAGGCAAAGACAAGTGGGGCGCATTTGTTGGAGCTTTTATCGGCGGCCAGAAAAACTATGAACTGGGAAGCCGTTGTCAGATGAGAATTTCAGGCGAAGCCGGCGCTCGTTTGGCCAGCATTCCAAAAGCGTCTTTCCTTTCGGCTTTGGGACAAGGCGATCTCTTAGCGAAGGTGACTGAAAACGTGGCGGCCAAAGTCAGCGTCGGTGCGGAATCCAAAAAACATTCAGAAGGGACTCAGACCACACCCTTCGTTGGAGTCGGTTTTGAAACCAAAGGCGGCTGGCAAGGCGGGATTCAGTTTATGAAACCAAGTGGCACGCTTGAGAAAACTTCGAAATACAATCTTCCAAATGTCGAGACCCAAAAGAACGATCGCACCTGGAAAATGTACCTTGGAAAAATCTTTTAATCGAAAAAACGAAAAGGCTCTTTGAACAGAGCCTTTCCATTCATTGACTAGTGACGAGCTGTTGACTCGACAGATTGATCCGCGGCCTGAGTGACCGTCGCACCTGTCGGCTTCAAATCCATAATCGCTTCACCCGACACTGGATCTGTGACTCCCAATCCGTTGCCAAGATCCTCGAGAAGATCCCGGAAACTATCGAGATTGGAAATCATCTTCGAGCGATTGGAAGCAATGCTGTCCATATCTTCCCACTCGCCGATCAAGCAGAAACTGCGATCTCCGGTTTTGATCAGGTGACCTTTGATAAAGCCTTCGAAATTTCTTCCGAGCTTTCGGTTCGCTTCCAGAAACCGATCTTCCATTCCTGGTTTCACACGAAAGCGAACGATATTAAATGCCGACATTGGGTACCTCCATTTGCAAAATGCAGATGCAGAGACTGTACCAATTTTCTGGATTTGTAGCCTGACAGCGCAGGCTTTTAGCGAAAAGCCTGCGAACTTTCTTCGATGTACTTGTGCGCGTGTTGCCGTCGCACTTCGTCTAAAGATTTTTTTGAGATATGAACCGAATTGATTCCCTGCGAGACAAGCTTCTTCTTTTTATCAGCCGAAAATGTATCCCCGTTCGGAGTGTAAAGAATAAACCGCGCGTTCTGCGGAAGATAAACGAAGACATCATAGGTGACCTTGCCGTCTTCGGGAATTTGATCAATGCCCAGTTCAATACAGCCCCGTCGCGAGGACGGCTTTGCTTCGATTTGCACAGGATCTCGGAAAAAAGCCAAGGCCACTTCGGCCTCTTGATGAATACTTTGCAAAGTGAATTCGGCTTGGCTTTTGGACCACTGGTGAAAGTCGACTTCTTCCATCTTCAGTTCTTCGGGGGCGGCCATCTCAAGCCCATCATCAAATTTAAAAAGATACTGTTTGAACTGAGCTTGCAGACGCTTCATCCATCCCGGGCTGAGTGTTCGATCTTGACCGTGTGCCAAGATAAAATGCCCCGAAATTTTAAAGCTCTGCACGCGCAGACAAACAACTTTGGTGGCTTTGCCAATTTTCTCCACTGGTTTTCCGACGGCCTCGTTTTGATTTGCATCGGTTTTCGGTTCGCACAGATCTTTCAGTGACAGATCCGCCAGTGTGGACATGATCCACATCTGCGTGTCGTTCAAGTGGGCCGTCAGCTTGTTTTGCTTGCTACGATCGCGCTCCATCCGGCGCATGGTCAAATCCAAACCCATCGGATCCAAAGGCGGCTCCAGCACATAAGTCCCCGCCAGCTCGCGATTGACCGACATATTCCGGGCCGTGTTCCGTCCCAGAAACACAACCACACTGGTCAGCTGATTCAGAACTCCCACCAGCCAAGCACACCTGGCCGGAAGCAAGTCTCCCGAGAGCAAAGCGACATCGGGCTTTTTTTCTGTGATCATTTGAATCGCTTCGCGAGCGCGATTGACGATGGTAATATCGAATCCCCGGCTGCGCAAAAAGTGCTCTAGGTCTTTCGTCTGGTCGTTTGAAGATTTTAAAATGAGGATGGATTTCCTAGACTGCATTCTTGCAGTCTGACACGATCTTTAACACCTCGGCAGACTCCCTCGACCCTTTTTCCCGTTTCCTTAAAAAACTTAGACTCGACTTTGCTAAGACACACTGGCCTCTGCCCTTGACGGTCTACTGACCAGGACGACATTCAAAGCAGCAACACCGGCCTTCACGGATTGCGTGCTTTGATTGAAAGCCGGATCGTTCAGGAGGTGTCCTGTGTTAGATTTTCTTGGCAACGCAGCTTCAGTGATTATCGTCTTTGTCACAGTGGCTGGATTCTTAGCGATCTTAGGAGTGGCCCTGTTCGAAATCGGAGCCATGATTTACTTCTGGATCAAACACTCTCTCTCGGATTCGTCAGGAGAAAAAACAGGTGGCGCACTGAGAAGACCCAGACGTGGTGCTTTGACTTAACTTGAACATCGTTCCGGATTATTTCGGACTATTTTGTCTGATGAGCGGATTCGTCGCCTGACTCTGGAACTGGCGCTTGCAAACTTCCCTGCGAAGGCACGGGCGCTTCAATCGAAGCCGGTCTGCGGCCGCGATCATGATCCGGCTTGATCTGCGCTTCCATCGATTCTTCGGTCTGCTTTTTTTCTTGCAAGGCCGAATTCAAAGTTTCATCCAGTTCAGTGGGGGTCAGATTTTGAAAGAAAATCAGCGAGGCCAGTGCAATCACAGAAAAGACAATAATACGGATCATTTTCTTGCTCATTGATTTCCCCCTGTCCATTGTGAACTGATCTCATAATTGTACGACGAAACATGTGAAGCCACAATTGGTCGAGCCGCTGATTTTGTATTCGTTGTGAATACAGGACGAGGTGGACCTAGGTCCTGTTTGGCGTGCGCTGTCTCAGTTTGAGAAAAATCAATTCAAGTTTTATGCGGATTGGCCGCGAATCACGCCCTGCAACGTTCCTAATAAGTCCGTTAGCTGGCGAGCCTGCTCGGTCAGAACAGAGGCACTGGCCGCGATTTCTTCGGCGGTGGCCGCATTACTTTGAACGGTTCCATCGATTTGAGTCATGGCCTGGCTGATCTGCTGTAGTCCATTTTGCTGCTCGGAACTGATTGCATTCATGAAATTTCGTGCTTGCAAATCGCCAGCGTCAAAGCCCGCATCCACAACTCGTATCCACTCACCCATACCTGCCACCCGAGAGCCCATACTTGCCATCTCGTGTCCCCAAAATACTCTTCCCTTAACTCGGTCCATCAGAAGTCAAACCATCGCTACTTTTCTCTTGCATGACCTACCATATCCAGCTAAATCATCTCCACACATGGTCAGAAAACCCATTCAGCTTCCGCTTTTTAGAGAGAAAAAATATCGGTCTGGCACCAAGGCCGATCTGATTCACAGGGGACTGGGCTATGGCGGGCAGCTTCATTATCGAAAGCTGAAAAGACCCTTTCAAAGATCAGGCTGTTCGCATTTTATTCTCAGAAGCCGTCTGCTTTCGGCGCAGCGCTCGTTGCTGAAAGCCAATCGCAAGGCTTGGGTGCGGGATCTCATCAAGCGAAAAGCTAAGAAATATCAGGCCAAGCTTTACACGTATTCGGTGAATTCGAATCATTTGCATCTCTTAATGAAATTTCCTTCACGAGAAATGCAGGCGCAGTTTTTACGTGACCTCTCTGGCTCGCTGGCTTTGAAAATCAAGAAAGTTTTTAAAATCGAAAAGAACACTCGGGTGTGGGATGCTCGGCCGTTCTCTCGGCTGGTGAAGTCTGGCAGCTATCAAGCCCTGATTCGTTACATCGAGAAAAATCGCATGGAGGCTGCTGGAATCTGGGAATACACTCAGCGACCAGTTTCACAGCTCATCAAAGCCCTTGCGAAAATCGAAGCCCTGAAACGCCCTACCGAAGCCCCAGGTTGACGAGACTTACCGCAAGCGAATCCACCTCATCAGCACGACCAAACTGACGAGCCCCCACAATCCGCGACCGCGTGACGTCCGATGAAAGCTTGCCTCTCCAGCAGTGAGCTGCCCGAGGCTGCCAAAAAATTGCGCGAAGTCCGGAGGCGAAAATTTGCGGTTTGCTCTTAAATTGATTCTCGCAAATTCGCCTTTGACCACAAGCGCTGTGAACGGACAAACTTCGATCAATATTCCCGCCAAAGCCTAGACCAGAGCGCCTCATTTCCCTAAAATCTTCGCTGCATGTTGGTGATGACTTCAAAGGGGCTTTTTTGCCCCGCCGGACAATTTTATATCGATCCTTCGGGCGCGGTTGACCGAGCTGTCATTACACATGCGCATTCTGATCACGCCCGCCGTGGCAGCAAAATGTATTACTGCGTGACCTCAGGCCTTTCCCTGCTGCAAGGCCGATTGGGAAAAAATATTTCCACAATCACTTATCCCTACGGTGAAAAATTTAATTTGGGTGGCGTCACCGTTTCCTTTCACCCCGCCGGCCACATCTTGGGCTCGTCCCAGGTTCGTGTCGAATTCTGCGGTGAAGTTTGGGTGGCCTCGGGCGATTACAAACGCGAGCCCGATCCAACCTGTGAACCCTTCGAAGTCGTACCTTGCGATGTGTTTGTCACCGAGGCTACTTTTGGAACTCCGGGATTTGTCTGGAATCGCAGTGCGGATCTGGGACAGGAAATTTTGGACTGGTGGTTTGATAATTCCAAACGTGGCATCAACAGTGTGATCTTTGCTTACTCGCTTGGAAAAACCCAACGCATTTTGGGCGAGCTCTACAACCGCACCGATCGCACGATTTATCTGCATCCTTCTGCCACGCCGTTAACCGAATGCTACAAAAATCAGGGCGTAAATTTGGCGCGTTTTCAGTGCTTGAGCCGAATTGCCCACGACCGCGTTCTGCGTGGCGAGCTATTTTTAGTGCCGCAGTCATTTTTGAAAACGCCCGAGGCGCAAATTCTGGGTCGCCATTACAAAACCGCCTTTGCTTCGGGATGGATGGCGCAAGGTCAGCATGGCTACGATCATGGCTTCTTGATGTCGGATCACGCCGATTGGAATGACCTCCTGCGCACGATTCAAGAGACCAAAGCCCGCAAAGTCTATGTTCAGCACCGGGGAAAAGGGGCTTTGGTGAAACATCTGCGCGGGATTGGGATTGAAGCTTATCCGGATGTGGATTTGTTTCCGAAAGAAACTCCCCAGCTTTCATTATTCTAACAGGATTTATTTTGCAGAAGAAAAAGGTTCGTCTTTCCGTCACTGAATTTGCACTGCCCGCCCCCCGAAAAGGGAGCATCGATGTGCATTCGGGATTTGGACGAAGCCAATCCATCGGCATCGAACTTCATCAAAAGGTTCAAGCCGCCCGTCTCAAGGATTTTGAAAATTACCAAGCCGAGGTCATCACCACCCATGAATTCGAAGCTGGTGATTATATCTTCGAAGTCAGCGGCCGTATGGACGGATTTTTCGCTTCTGACTCTGCCGGTAAGCCCGTCAAGATCGAAGAAATCAAATCCAGCTTTAATATCTACGAGCTCTCCAAGCGCTTGAAAGAATCCGACGGCGATCATCCTTACAGCCTGCAGCTTTTAACTTATGGATACATTCACTGGCTTCAGCATCAACAAAAGCCGGACATGAATCTGCATCTGATCTCATCGCGCAACGAAGAGACGCTGAATCTTTACTATGATCTGGATATTTTAAAATACGAAGAGTGGCTGGCCCGGCGCCTGGACGAGCTTTGCGATGAAGCCAAGCTGGCCGAGAAAAGGGTCAAGCGCCGAAAGAAAGCCTCGGAAAATTTTGAATTTCCTTTTGAAAATCCGCGTGCCGGCCAAGTCGAGCTGATTCAAACCATCGAATCCGGCATGAAAGAAAATCGCCCGATGCTGTTGCAAGCTCCAACGGGCCTTGGGAAAACCGTGGGTGTGATGTACCCGACTTTGCAAGAGGCCTTGTCGCGCGGACAGAAATTAATTTATCTCACACCCAAAAACAGTCAGCATTCGGTTGCCGAAGATGCGATTGATCGCTTGCAAGAAAAGGGCGCTTCGATCAAAGGCATGACCCTGACTGCGAAAAGCAAGATGTGCTTTAAAAACGAGCCCATCTGCAATCCCGAATACTGCGAATACGCCAAAGATCACTACACCAAGATGCATGAGAACAAACTTCTCGAGAAGCTTTCGAAAAAACGAAGACTGAAAGCCAGCACATTTAAAAAAATGGGCGAAGAGTTTCAAGTCTGCCCGTTCGAGCTTCAGCTGGATGCCGCTCAAGATGTGGACACGGTGATCTGTGATTACAACTATGTGTTTGCACCCAGGTCGGCCTTCGGGCGCCTCTCCAGTTCAGGCTTGATCTCCGAGGGAAAACCGAATCTGGTGATCGACGAGGCTCACAATCTGCCGTCGCGCTCGATGGATTACTACTCGCCGTCTTTGTCGGTCGCCACACTTGAAAACATGCGCGAGGATTTGCAGCTGATCCCCCGAAAATTCCGACGGGATGCCTTGGATCTTTTGGATGACTGCATCGGCGTGATCAAAGCCTGTGCTCCGCCGAATATCCAAAAGGCCACACAGATTCAGCCACCGACCGCAAGCTTTCTGGTTCAAGACGGGGAACTGAGAAATTTTCTCTCCAGCTACCTGGGCGCCGATATCGAAATTCAGCCGCGCGATCCGGTGATGCGGCTTTGTTATTACTGGTCCGAATTCACCGCAGCACTCGAGTACGTGCAGGGCGATCATCCGGAATTTTTCACGACCTATCATCCCTATCCAGCCAGTATCAAGATCACCTGCTGTGATGCTTCAGAGATGCTGAAGAATTGCTATCAAGAGTACTCCCAAGTCGTTGGCTTTTCGGCGACGCTGAAGCCTTTTGACTTTTACAGTCAGCTATCAGGATTGAAACGCGAGGATTTGAAAACCGCCGAATTCGTTTCGCCGTTTCCGAAAGAGCACCGCAAGCTTTTGATCATCCCGCAGATTTCTTCCAAGTATTCCGAGCGCGATCGCAACTACCCGCGCATTGCCGATGCGATCGAGAAGATCACATCACTCAAGCCCGGCAACTACATCGCCTTTTTCCCGAGCTTTGAATTTATGGAAAAAGTCTACAGCCGCATTCGCACACCCGACGGCTTTCAGCTTTTGAAGCAACAAAGACATATGAAGCGCGATGAAATTCAAAGCGTGCTGGATCAGCTCAGCGACCCCGCCGGCCATCACATTCTGTTCGCTGTGCAGGGCGGAGTGTTCTCCGAAGGCGTCGATTATCCGGGCCGCATGGTGATCGGAGCCTTTGTCGTCGGTCCGCCACTGCCCAACTTTGATCTCGAGCGCGAAAAGATGCGCGAATATTATGAAACGCAGTACGAAGCGGGCTTTGATTACGCCTACACTTATCCAGCCATGGCCAAAGCCATTCAGGCTGCGGGCCGCGTGATCCGGTCTGAAAAAGACCAGGGAATTATTGTTTTGATGGACAATCGCTTTATCCATCCTAGCTACGCCAAGTCCATGCCTCAGGATTGGTTCCAAGAAGATCCCCGCGAAGCGGTCTCAGACAAAATCCTGCAAGACGTTCGCGACTTCTGGAACGAAGCCGACCAACGCCAGCTTTGACATCGTTCGCTTTTCATCCACACTGGACGTGTATTCTGTGGAACACACCATTGCCTGACCGCGTTTGGCTTGAATTTGCTGTTGTGAGCGAAAGTTTCCGCTGCCTATAATAATACGACAAACAACAGAGGATGGATCCACCATGTCTTCATTGATGAAGAAAGCTTTGATGGCTTTTTGCGTTCTGAGCCTGATTTCTATTTCCGAATTTGCATTCGCCCAAACCACTCCACCCGAAACAAAATTCGAAACCACTCACCAAGATCAGATGGGCATCACGTGGAAAAAAGTTTTGTACTCGGAAGGAAAATCCCCGGTCTCACAAAGACAGTTTTGGACCTTGATTGAATTCCCACTGCAAAAAGATGGCTCGGCTTCAACGACAGTTCTGCCAACCATTCTGTGGCACAAGAAAGCCAGCCTCTCGGGCCGCGCCAATGAAATGCAGAACTGGATGCAGTCGACTCGCTTTATCACAAAAGACATCACCGAGCTTGCGATCACCAACAATCCCCTATGGCCTCTGAAGAAAGACCACTGGGACGAATCTGACGAAGCGGCCTACGCCGAGTGGCTGAAGATCAATGGCGGCGAAGACTATATCACTGGATCCGGAGTGCTCGCCGACTGTGCGGACTACGCAATGACTTTGCGCTGGATTTTCGCTTTCGAAAAAGGACTGCCAGCGGCACAAACTCTCTCTGGCAGCGGACGCCTGTTCGGATCCTGGCAAAGCACCACGGCTTGGGATCAGCTCGCAAAAGATCCAAGCAATTGGCGAAAGGACGAGCGCTTTAAGGCAGCCTTGGCTTATCTTTTTGATTCGACTTACACGCACAGCCTCAAGGGCGATCTCTATCCGATTCAAATCAATCGCCAGTATGTTTCACCCGGCGCGATTTATCTGACACTGGCAGGACAAACTGGACACACACGCACAATCACCAACATTGGCGCTGATCCGCGCTGCATGGGTGGCCGCAATTGCATCATGGTGGTTTGGGGAAATGAGCCCTCGAACGATCGCGGTTACGTCAGTGAATGCGACACTCGCTATGTACCGGAAGGAAGCGGCGGATTTTTGCGTTTTCGCTGGCCAGAAAAAATCAACGGCCAATGGATTCTTCGCGCGGGCAGCAAGATGCCAGGTTATTCAAAAGAGCAATTCTCTTGGAATGACATGAACTACTACAACAATCTTCAAAACAATCTGAACCTTTGGAGCTCGCTGGAAGAGCAAGCCGATGCGATGGCCAGCACGGTGATGACGTCGGTCAACGCTCGCATGTCCACCGTGAACGAAGGCTATTATATGTGCTCGCTTGTTCCATGCGATCCGCGAAGCGAGCTTTACGACAATTACTCGACACCAACACGCGATCACAATCTCTCGGCTTTCATGGCCTCGGTGAAGGGATTTATTTCCAGTCATGCGGACCGACCTGATCTGGTGGATCGAATGAAAAGCATGCTGACTTACGGATTTTTGGACGCCAATCAGGCTCCGTCATATTGGGATGCCATCGATTTCAATTGGGCTGACTTGAGCTCGGATCCGACACAAGATTTGGATCTGCGATGGAATCTGAAAAATAAAACGCAGCCAGAGATTCTCTACATTCACGCGCAAAGCCTGATTCAAGTTTGGAGTCGTCGCGACCAAAGTGTTTGGTGGGCCGTCGCCAATTGCTACGCCAACGGCGAAGATCAGCCGCTGACATGCGATGCCAACGATCCGCTTGTCAAATCATGGAATACAGAGCGATTGGACCAAGGCATTCGGGCTGAAAAAGCCAAACTGGTCGGCTGGATTCAAAACCTGTCACC
>CBIHPB010000017.1:0-19839 GCA_966211485.1 uncultured Bdellovibrio sp. | reverse complement strand
TGGGCCAAGGCCTCGTCTTTTCGGTTCTGGAAACGACTGTGCTGGGCCTCGACCGACAGAACAAAAACCTCGTGATCGGTTTTGGCGAGCTTCAGTTTCTGACTGACTTGATGAGCTTTTTCGAGACTGAGACCTTTTTTCGCGTTCAAAACCTCTGACAGTTTCGAAGCCTGCATGTCGAGATGATTGGCAAAAGCCCTCAGCGAATAGCGGGGATTCATATTGATCCGGCGGTTCAACTGATGGCGTAGAATTTCCTGGTAAGTCATGGACCCCGTTTTACCAAAGTCCAGGAGCCAATTCCAGATACCAGGGAACATTTCGTTCCCCATGGTTAATGGCGAGTTAAATTCGTGTAATGACTTCAGTAAATTGAATCTGTATCTCGAGCCAAAGGCCGTTTGAACCGACAAGTTCCTGAGGAAATGAGCCTAATGACATTGCTATTTTCAGCCACTCTTGCCCTGATACTTTTCGCCGCTCCGGCGTTTGCGGGCGATTCGCTTGCGCCGGGCTGGGAAAAGGAAATTCAGGCTCTGTCTTCCGAAAATCAATCTCAGGCCCGTCGAATGGCCGAAGATCTCCAAGAAGTCCTGCAGGATGATTCCAAGAACAATCGTGTCTACATGAACTTTGACGCCGGCATGTCTCAGGAAGTTTTCACACGACCCGGCTTCAGCACCCCTGAAGAATGTCGCTCTGCTCCGGCTGTTAAATCTGGAAAAAAATCAACGCCGGGATGTGTGACCTTGGGATCCGTCGACGTGGATTCAAACATTCGCTCGACCGGGGCCGTTCAATTTTCAGAGAAGACCAATTCCGAACTGGAAAAAGTTTTGAATGTTTCCTACGAAGTCACTTTCGATGATAACGGAATCATGAAAACAGGTTGGATCCCAGCCGATCTCGTTCGTATGTCCAAGGAAGAGCCCACATTCGGAAGTCGGATGATGGACAAAATCTCGTCTGCATCCAACTGGATCACCAGACAATGTGACGAGCTACGGAACGGCATGCGCAAGCCAGGCCTTTTTTCCGGAAACAACATCAATCATCTAGGCGAAGTCCACTCGTCAGCGAAAAAATGGGACGAGGACGAGAAGCGAACCAAGGCACCCGTCGATGCTGTGGCCTCCAAAATTGCTCCGATGATTGGCCAATGCATGATTTCGAATGCTCCCCGAATTTCACGAGATGATTTTTCCAATCCGAAAAATAAAAAAGCCGATCAGCCAATTATCTATGACGAAAAAGTTCTCCCGACGATGATGCAAAACTTTGGCAAAGCCCGGGATCTGAACATTCCGCACCTCAATGCTCAATCATTGGTCGAAATTGATTCGCTTGCTCGAACGATTTACGCCGAAATGCAAAGCTGCGTTCCCATCGGCTCGGAATACCCGATGGCCGTCGCGAGGATCATCAAGAACCGTCAAAAGCGCGTCCAAGAAGCTCCAGGATCCGCCACCGAATTTCTTTACGAAAAAGATCCTCATTGGCCCGGCAAAAGCATCTCTTCCAAAGCCGCGGCATCACCTGTTCAATTCAGTTGCTGGAATTTGGATATTATCGATTCGGACGCATTAAAAAAAGCCCGCAGCGAAAGAGCCGACCAGCTTAAGACCAAAGGGCTGTCAGCCAAAGAAGCGGCATCTCAAGCCCGCAAAGAAATACAACCGAATGCACAGACAAAACAGTACTACCGATTCAATAATACGGGATTGCTGCACACGCTGTGTCCGCCAGCGCACTCGCCAGAACCTGATTACACTGGGGACACTCCAGCAAAAAATCAGGCTGCGATTTGGAAAAGCATTCTAAAAATCGCCACCGAGGCGACTCTTTATCCAAAAGAGTTCGATAAGAAAACGTCACATCTCGAGGGAATTCGACATTACACCTCCGACCGAACTTCATTCTACGATATGAAACAAGTTTGCCCTTCGATTGAGGGCAAGCAGATCACAAACAATCGCTGTCTAAATCTTTGGGTTCCACCGAAATCAAAAATGGCCAGCGGCCCGTCGATGGCATGCCCATCATCCAAAAAATCCGGCAAAGGCGCCAAGCCTGCCAAGACCAAGAAAAAATAAAAGCCGAGATCTCTCTCGGCTTTCTTGACACGCTGCTTAGAGAAAAGTCGCCAGGCGACTTTTAGGCGGCGCGCTTTTGGAATTGTTGACACAGTTCCATGCTGATTTGATCGAGGTCCATCACCTTATCGACGGCTCCGATTTGCTCGGCCGCGTGAGGCATTCCATACACCACGCAAGTTCTTTCGCTCTGGGAAATTGTGAACGCACCGGCTTTTTTCATTTCCAGCAAGCCTTCGGCTCCATCTTTTCCCATTCCCGTCAGAACCACGCCGATGGCATTTCCACCCACGTATTTCGCCACACTTTTCATCAGGAAGTCGGCTGCAGGTCGAACGCCGTGAAGCAGTGGCTGTTGGTGCAATTTGATATGATAGAAGGCTCCGTTACGGACGATTTCCATATGAAAATTTCCAGGCGCCACCAGCACACGTCCTGGCACAACTTTGTCGCCGTCTTCTGCTTCTTTCACTTCGAAAGGAAATTTGGCATTCAGGCTGTCCGAGTATGTCTTCGTAAAACCAGCCGGCATGTGCTGCACGATCACCGTTCCCGGCAAATCGGCTGGCAATCCCGCCAAGACCACTTTCAAAGCTTCCGTTCCGCCCGTCGATGAAGCAATCGCCAACAACTGGTGAGTCGTCTTGGCCATCGCGGTCGCTGACAGTTTGCTTTGATGTTGAGGACGGTTGGCAATCGGAGCTATTTTTTGAACACGCGCACGAGCTGCCATGCGAATTTTGCTCGCGATCGACTCGGTCATCGCTTCCAAAGACTTGGTCACATCCAAAGACGGCTTTTCAACCACGTCAATGGCGCCAACTTCCAAGGCTCGCAAGGCCGTCTCGGATCCTTCTTTCGCCAGAGATGAAATGATCAATGTGCGAATGGGCAAATGCTGCATCACTCGCTCGAGAAAACTGATGCCATCCATCTTCGGCATCTCCACGTCCAATGTCATCACGTCCGGCTTGTGCTGGACAATCATTTCGCGAGCGACGAAAGGATCTGGTGCTGCACCCACCAACTCCATATCCGGACACGACGAAATAATCTTCGACAGAAGCTTTCGAATCACCGCTGAATCATCAACAACAAGAACTTTAATTTTTGCGGCCACAGAACACCTGTTCTTTCAGGTTAAACACGTTGATAGGTTGCTCGGCTTAATGGCTTGATCAGGGAGCTTTTCACAGTTCCTGACTCCGAATGTCCGAGAATCAAAAAGCCGCCTGGAACCAGCGAGTTTGCCAGATTCTCGATCACTTTTTTCGTTGTGGGCGGATCAAAATAAATCAAAACGTTTCGGCAGAAGATCACATGAAACTTGTGCTGAAACGGATAGCTATCCTGAATCAGATTCAGCGGAGCAAATCGCACCATCGAAGCCAATTCATCCTTGGCCCGATACATGACTTCTTTACTTCCTTTGATTTTGTCAAAGTACTTGGCTCGCAGATGATCCGGACATCCGTCCATCTCGTTTTCTGTGTACTGACCTTCCGCCGCTTTTTTTAAAACTTGTAGATCAATATCTGTCGCCAAAAACTTGGTCTTCGCCAGCTGCTGCGGATTCAAAGTCTCGCGCATCACAATCGACGTGGTGTAAGGTTCTTGACCTGTACTGGCCGCCGCACACCAAACACGAAGCTCGTTGTGTTTTGCAAAATGACCTTTGAGATATTCAGTGAACCAAGTAAAGTGAGCATCTTCTCGAAAAAAGTGTGTTTTATTGGTTGTCAAAGACGAGATAAAATCATTCAAAAGCTGCGGACTTGGATTCTTCAGACTTTCCCGCAGATCGTTGTAATCGTCCATCTTATTTTTACGCATCAGCTTGGTCAGGCGATTTTTAACCAGGGCTTCGTTTTTCGCCGAAGGAGGCAGATTCACACCCGAAAGCTCGTACATCATCTCCGCAAAGAACTTGAATTGATCGGGCTTCAGCTCGACCTCTTGCAAGTTCTGCGAAATATCATCGACCGTCAGTTTTTTTGCGGAACTCATGCGCTGATCTCCTGTTTCGCTTCATTCGAGCGAATCTGGGTCAAGGCCGTCGGATCCAGGATCAAGACTGTACGTCCATCTCCAAGAATTGCAGCGCCCGCCACCTCTGGAATTTCGTGTCCAGCGGCGATTGGTTTGACGACAACCTGCGCTTGGCCGATGACTTCATCCACGGGCAAAGCCATCATTCCGTGCATGGACTCGATGATGATCAGCATGGTCTCTTCACGACGAGCACGCAGAGAATCTTTCTCGTCATTGGCCTCATATTTCATGTGCTTGATCTGGTCCCAGTTGATTTTTCCGATCGTCTTACGAATATCAATCACTGGCAAAAGTACATCGCGGATTTTCACAACCTTACCGGCCGTGTTCAGTTGCGTGTAGTCCTTCGGAACTGCTCGCACGATTTCACGAATTGAATAGATCGGCAGAATATATTTGGCACCCTCGATCGCCACAACGATTCCGTCAGTGATCGCTGTGCTGAGAGGAATCGACAGACGGAATGTGGTTCCAACTCCCATTTTCGATTTGATATCAATCTTACCGTTGATCTTTTCCAGGTTCGAGCGGACCACATCCAAGCCGACACCACGACCGGAAAGATCGGTGACTTTTTCAGCTGTGGAAAATCCAGGCGCAAAGATGAATTGGAAAACTTGCTCGTCCGGCAAGGTTTGTGGATCCACGCCAGCTGGCACCAATTTCTTTTCGATCGCCTTTTGCAGAACGCGCTCGCGGTTGATCCCGCCACCGTCATCGATAATTTCGATCGTGACAGTTCCGCCAGTCTGCTTGGCTGAAACAACGACCTTCGCTGTCGCGCTTTTTCCGCGCTCCTTTCGAAGCTCGGGCTTTTCGATCCCGTGGTCCATCGAATTTCGCACCAAGTGAACCAATGGATCTCCCAAAAGCTCAAACACCGTGCGCTCGACTTCGGTTTCTTCACCGATCAGTTGCAAATCCACAGGCTTATTCAAAGTCAAAGAAACGTCGCGAACAATACGCTGAACTTTCAGGAACAAAGACTTCAGCGGAGTCATACGAATGCTCAACGTTTTATCGTAAAGCTCTCGGACCGTCTTATCCAATTGGTCCACAATCGCTGCCAAACGAAGATTTCCGCCACTGCGGATCGATTCATCATGCACGATTTGATTTTTCAGAACAACAAGTTCACCGACTGCATCCAAAACGGAATCCACACGGCCCGTATCAACTTTGATAGAGCTTGTGGCAGAAGCCTTGTTACCGCCACCTTTGCCGGAACCGTCTCCAGCACCTTTTGTTGCCGCCGAAGCCGCCGCTGGGGCCGCCGCCGTTTTCTCAACAGGTTTTTCAACAACTGCTGCAGGCGCAGTCACAGCTTCAACAGGTTTTTCTTCTGCGACAGCAGCAGCCTCTTCACCCATTGCCTCGGGTCCAAACTGCGCAGCCAACTCGGCCAGCAATTCGTGATTGGCCAAATCCTCTTCGACAGCCGGGGCCGCCGCCACAGGCGCTTCCGTCGCCGGTTCCTCATGATGAGCCGGGGCCGACGCGCCACCATTGAACTGATCCGTCAAAGCTTTCAATTCCGCTGCCAACTGCGAAGGATCCCAATCACCCGCCTCACCCTTTTGCAAAGCGTGAATGCGGTTTTTCAACATATCACCAGATTTCAGAAGCAAGGAAATCACACCCGAGCTCAGGTGTTCAGGATGCATGCGAAGCAATGCCAACAGATCTTCCGCAACATGGGCGAATTTGGCGAGATCCGGAAATCCAACCGCCGAAGCTCCCCCTTTGATCGAATGGGCAACGCGAAAAATTTGTGCGAGATCTTCCTGCACATTCGCTCCGGTTTCAAGTCCCAGCATACTCTCTTCGTACTGCTCGAACATGAACGCAGACTCGGTCAGAAATTCGCCTTGTAGTTCCTGAAAAAACGCATTGTCTGAATCACTCATAAGATCCTGCTCCTGGATATTTCCAGCTCTCTTTATCGGCAAATTTGAGAGGAATTTCTGATACTTGATGAAAAAAGAACATTAATTAGTCTTCCGTCCAGTCTCATCTTGAGACATGTCTCTAAGTGAGTTCTGGATGTTACGACATGATTAAAATTTGCCTAATAGAAGCCCCGGGGGTCTACAGAAACGCCAAGTTTTGCTCGATGAGTACAGTGACCAAGAAAACGAACGAGGAGTACAACAATGAGTGACGTAGTAAAAGCTCAACCAGGTCAATATCTGACCTTCCAACTGATGACAGAACAATACGGAGTACCGATTGAGACTGTCCGTGAAATCAACCGAGTGGGCGAGATCACTCCAGTTCCCCGCACACCAGACTTTGTCAAAGGTGTGATGAACCTGCGCGGAAAGATCATTCCGGTGATCAACTTGCGCGTTCGTTTCGGCATGGCTTCTCAGGATTACACTCGTGACACTTGTATTATTGTCATCGACACAGACTTCGGCCAAGTCGGCATGATCGTCGACGCCGTCAAAGAAGTCGCCGACCTGACTCAACCTCAGATCGAGCCGCCACCAGTCCTCGGCAATGAAAAGACCATGTCTTTCATCCGCGGCATGGGCAAGATCGAGGACAAAGTGATCATCTTGGTCGATGTGGTTTCCGCTCTGTCACACGAGCACATGACCCAAATCCACCAAGTCGCTGCCGAGCACAACACGGCCGCTGCTTAATCTTCAAATTTCAAATGAACCACCGAAAAAGCCAGGTCACAAGCCTGGCTTTTTTATTTTGGCATGGGCTGGATTAAAGACTTCTTTGCAAAGCATCCAAAATTTGGAAGCTGCGAGTGCGACGAACGAAATCGTCATAGTAGCAGGCATTGCCGTAGTCGATGTCTTCTTTCTTTTCATAAGACAAAGTCGAGATTTCCAAGGTTTTGAACTTCGCTTTGCACTTATTCAGCAAGCTCGAATTATTTCTCGTCAAAAATCCGGAAAGAAGACTGCAAAAGTGAGCACCACCCGGCTGTTCCAACTTGGTCTCGATCAAAATTTCCAGCTCACGATCAAAGCCGCTTTCAAAAGAATTGTAAGCGACGTTGACTTCGCTTTGGCGGAAGGCCGAGCTTGGGCCTTTGATATCGTTGTAGACATTGGCCAATTGGAAGAACAAAAGATATTCTTGCTTGAATTTCGAGAAGGTATCTTTAAAGTCTTTCTCGTTTTTCATGTCTTCGATGTCCTGGCGACCGAACCGGTTGTCGATCACTTGGAACGCATTTCTCAAACGCTCTTGCGCCTTCCCGCCCAAGGCCAAAACCTGCTGCTTGGAAATCTGTGCGACCGATCCCATCGAAATCCACTTGAACAGGTCCGAACCATTCGTCGAAAGACGGTCCAGATAATTATCGATCGTCGGCTGATTCACATCTGTCACGCCCGTCGCCAGAAAGGTCGCCAAACTTCCCATGGTCTGGGCACTGACATACACCGCTCCACGATCTTTTTCTGGCAATAGCGCCGCTTGCTCTAGCAAGAAATCATGCATTTGATTTGCAATCTTCTCGACTTCCGGGCTTAGGGCATTGAGGCTGTGCTTGAGACTTTCAAAGGATTTGCTTTCTTTCAGTTTCGACTCGATCAACTGAATTTCACTTTCCTTGTTGGCAATTTCTTGCAAAGCGCGCTCGAACTGCTGCTTGGTCGTCAGCGGGTTTCCAAGTCCATCCACCGTGCTGACACGAACTCCATTGCGGCGGGCCCGATCGAGCCAAGATTTCAGTTCTTGCTCGGGGGCCGTCGGCGCAGGATAGGGCTGAAGCGACTGAAGATTCAGACTGAGACTTGCAAAGTAAGAAGCCACCACATCGACTTCCAGACTCAATGACGAACCCTGAGAGGCGATTGTGTTAAAGACGGATTCAAATTGGGCCATCTTCGAATAAAGATCCAGGAATGTCGGCCATTCTTTCGGAACATTGGCCGCGAACTGACGGAAAGCAATTCGTTTGATATCGCTTTTCTTCTCTTCAACTAACTTCAAAGCTCGTTGAACTTCGCAGCTGGAGTGTTGAATCGAATAATAAGTGCAAGCCAGAACTTTTTCATTCTGCAAACGCACGATATCTTGGAAAGCCTGCTTTGGTCCCTGCGACTGCAAAAGCGAGCTCAAGCTCGACAGTAACTGCAAAGCACTGGACACCATCACATTTCCAGACGTGATCGAATAACCGCCAGCCAAAGAGGCCGCGCCCAAGAATGAAGGCAGCAAAGACTTCCAGCCACCGATGGCATCAATACACTTGGGATCCGAATGCGACAGCGACACCAACATATCATTCATGCGGCTGAACATCTGAATTCTCAGCTCGGCCTGATTCTGCTCGTGCGAGCTTGTCGACTGAACATGCAGCTCGCGAATCTTATCCTGCATCGTGAAAATTCCCGACTGTAGAGTCGAAATCAAAGTCGCATCCGGTGTCGACAGCTTCTGAGCCGACTGCAACTGCAGTTGCATATCGTTCATCGCCACTTGATACAAATCAGCCGAATTTTTCCAGGCCTGATCCTGATCCAGTTTGCCGTAGACTTGTTGAATCTGAGTGAACCCATCCGACAAGAACTGTTGCTTGCTTCGGCAAGCGTCCTGTCCTTCAATCTTGGTCTGAAGCTGACTGCGAATACTCGAAAGAATGCTATCGAAATTAAACGGATTGGTTTCCGAAAGAAACGGGCAGGTTCCCATCAGCGCCGCACGATTGAGCTCGTAACCACTGTTGGAACTGGAAAAGCCAGCGTTCACGCCATCCAACTGTTCAGATTTTGTGCGAGAGCCATTATTGAGCCCGCATCCCGAGCCCAACAAACCCAAAACAGTACCAAATATCAACAGCTTACGTGTTCCTCGCATCGTGCCTCCACAGCCAGCGCCTGGAAGAGCAAGGACGGCGCCAGTTTAAGCCAATTCTCTCGAATAGTAGCGGAAAATCTGGTTCGCCACAGTTTCCGCTTTCGGCGGAAAACCGGTCAGGTCAATCGCAAACTGCGCCCTCGCCCAACGAACAATCGGCTTTCGAGCGAGAGGTCCGCGCTTCGCGTGCAGAAAAATTCGAAGTGTGTAGCTTCCATTCTGAGACTGCAGCTGCATGGTTTTGATGTCTTTGAAAAGCAAAGGCTCTTTCCAGGATTTCAGCTGGATCGAATCCGCTGTCAAAGTCAGCGTCTGATCTTTCCAATCTCTCCAGTAATCCAAGACAAAATAAATTCCGGCACCAATCGCTAGAACACAAAGCGCTTTCAACAAAATTTCGGGAAACACGAAAAGAAAAAGACCCGGAAGAAACAACATGAGGAATGCATACAGTCCGGTGTTGAACCAAATGCGTCCCCGCTTTGGCGCCATCACGACGGTCGGAAAATGCCGCTGCAAAAGCGCTTGCGATTCCACCGAATCCGAAGACGCGACCTTCAATGCCATTCGCTGCTGAGCCGACTCAAGCAACTCGGTATGTTCCTTCTGCGCTTTTTCCAAGATTGGGTTGGCTCCGATCAGTTGATTGTAGGCCGACGAACCTACCGGCTGCATCGCCAAATCTTTGAGCTCGTCCATCCCAAAACCCAGCTTTTCTGTTCGAATCGACAAAGGTGGATGGCTGTCGAATGGATGTGGGATCCGATGCTCAGTCATCGAGTTCCAAAATTTATCGTTGCTGCAAACTTCCGCCTGAATCTGACTGAAAGCCTGCTCCTTCGGAATTTGACTGATCACCTGAAGATCCAAAGTCGCCGCATGAATTTCCGCTGCATATGAATATCGCGCCAACGCCAGAGCTGCCGATTTCGCACTGGTAATCGAAGCTCCCGCCGCATCCGCCATCAACTCTCGCTCGCGGCGAAACGCATTGATGGATTTTTCGAAAAAATAAGAAAAGACACCCATCGCATGCATGGCTGGCGCACCGATCAGGCCTGCCTCTGACAGATGCAGCATTGTGCGATCCGATTTCACCAGCATCGGCATCAGTTCACGGGTCAAAGCCGTGTCCTCCCCTTGGAAATGCCCCATCTCGTGTCCGATGATGGCCGTGATTTCATCCAAAGGCATTTCACGCATCATCGGCTCGGACAGAAAAAGAGTCCTTCCCAAAGTCACACCAGCCGTGTGACGAACCGGAAATTCTGTCACGTAAAAGGCCGTCGAAAGCCCCATCAGAATGTGGTCTGGCGGCGCTGTATTCAGCTTCATGGCCACCTCGCGAACAGCCTTCCAAAGACCCGGAGCTTGAACCTCACTGACAGCTTCGGCCGCAGACTCATTCGACTCGATTGGAATGTGCGAAACGATCATCTGGGCAACCTTAAAGAAGGCCCAGCCACCGCCAATAATAATCATCAACAACAATTTCGGATAATAGCGGCCCGTCAAAAGCGTGGTGAAATAGTAAAGTGTGTAAACCGCCACCGCCGTCTGCCCCAACAAAATCAACAATGAAAAAACCGTCGATAACCGCCAACCCAGCCGAAAATTCGAAATCAAAGCCTGCCGCGAACGGCCGGCCGCTTTTCCCAGAATCCAGGTCGTCAAAAGATGCAAAACGCCTAAGCCCAGTAAGATCAAAGAGAACATCTGCACCCAAGCAAATCTATCGAGACTATCGCAGACATCCTCAATCTGCAGTTGCTGAATCATCTCCTGGCTGTCCGCCACTTGCCCGGAACAGATTTCGACGAAATTCAGGCTTTGAACATAGCTTGTCTGCTGGGCCTTCACCTCATCCGTTGTCTCTGGATTGTTTTTCAGAGCTTTCACGAATTGCTCGCGAACCTGCTTGTTTTCCAGCTCGGGTGCGAACTGGAAAAAAATCACTGCAAACAACGGCAAGACAAAAAGAATCCCAATGACTTTGATCCAAGTTTTCACGCAAGCCCCTTCCAATGTGGCTGTTCTATTTTTTATGTTAGTTCTTGAGCTGTCCGAACAATCGCGGCCGAGTCGATCTTGTGTTTCGCATACAGCTCTTGAGCTGTGTACGCACTCTGACCGAACTCTCCATGCACCGCCAAAGATTTCAGTTTGGCCGAGACACCCGCACTCATCAATGCAAAGGCCGTCATCTGTGCCAAGCCGCCGATCTGCTGGTGATCCTCGACCACAATCAAACGCCCATCAGTTTTCTTCAAAGCGTTCTTCAAGGTTTCAACGTCCAGATGATTGTGCATTCCTGGATTGATGACGATCGAGCCGCGACCAGACGCTTTCAGCTTCTCGCCAGCTTGCATCGCTTGTTGCACAGAAGATCCCGAAGCTAAGATCGTCACTGGGCTCGTGCCCGGATTGTCCAAAAGGACCTGCGCTTTTTTCAATTCATACGCCACATTGGTTCCAAAAGTTTTCGGAAAATTTTCGCGGCCTAAAAAGAAAACCGAAGAATTCGGAACCCGGCCCGCCTTACGGTCGGCAACAAATTTTTCAATCACTTGGGTGAGCATGCTATCGGCCTCGGCACTGCAAGCCAGACAATAAACATCCACATGCGGAATCGAAGAAGCCATCGCGAGATAACTCAAAGCCTGATGGGAAGCTCCATCCGCCGCATCTTGAAATCCAGTATGCGAGTAAATGCAAATCATCGGCGATTCACTGAGAGACGCCATCGTCAAAGGCAAAGCCCCTTTGGTTACGCCAAACTGAGCAAATGTATCCACAACAGGTACGTACCCAGCCTTCGAAAATCCAGCGGCTGTTGAAACCATGTTCGATTCCGCAATCCCCACATCAATCGACATCTGAGGAAATTCTTTTCGGAATCCCGCCACTCCTGTCGAGCCTGGCAGATCCGACGTGATCGACACAATCGGATAGCCGTTTTTCACGGCCTTGATCATGGCACTGGAAATACCAACCTGAATTTTCTCTTCCGGAGTCGCTGGCTTCACTTCCGAGGTTTTGATTTTCTTTTCCCAAGCAACCAGCTCTTCAATCCACCCGTCGAATTCTTTTGGATAGTCGCCGTCGTAGATCTCTTTCAAGAAAGCCGGAAGCTCGGTCGGAGATTTCAGCGGGAAACCGTGCCCGCCGCTAGAAGACTCAGCCGTTTTCTTTGTGCCGATGCCTTTGATGGTCTTCGCACGAATCGCGATCGGCGTCGTCGGATTTTGGCGAGCTTCCTGGATCGCCGCTGAAATCACATCATAGCATTTCTGCAAATCGTGACCGTCTGGAACAGTCACCACTTTCCAACCCAAAGTCGTCAAAGCTTCAAAGCTTGGCGCCATCGAATAAATATCTTTATCCAAGCGGCCAGAAAGGCCGGTGTTGTTATCACTGATAATCAAAACAAACGGCGCCACTTTCCCTGTCTTCGCAAATCCAGGAATCGCCGCCATCGCCTCGCGAGCTTCACCTTCCATGCACGCGCCGTCGGAAATTGCCGTGATCGTCACTCGGCTTTTTTTGCCGGCCAAGGCATCGGCCATCGCCAAGCCCTGACTTTGCGGAAACGCGGATCCCAAAGGACCGTTGCTCATCATCACCGCTTGCGGAAACAAATGCGCTTCCCCGTGACCAGTCAGAGGACTTTCCAATGAACGGAAAGTTTTCAGTTTTTCAATCGTCAGATCGGCAAATCCATAATTCGCTTTCAGCGCATACAACCCGTTCTCACAGTGACCGGCATCGTTCACCAGATTGTAAAGCTCGTGCCACGGCTGATTTTTTTTGCGAGCCTCGGTGTAAACGATGGCATGCATGGCTGACATCAATTCCGCAAAAGCCGCGGGACCGCCGTAGTGGCTGGCCGCTCCGCCCAACACGGCATACATATCCATCAAAGCCACCAAGGCCCGGGTCGATCGCGGATCCGCCACTTTCAGTGGACCGTCAGCCCCTTTGATCGTCACCGCATAGTGCGGTTCGGATTTGGGATTTCCAGCCAGCTTGGTTTGATATGCGATGGGTTGAGGAAGAGTCACGAAACCTCCTGAATTACGGCTTTTGACGCCAAGTCTGAGAACGAGTGTTGTTTACAAATGACCACTAAAAACCTATCCTCTTTGGAATGAATTTGGAAGCTCTGCGCGCCATCCCCAAAGTTGAATTGCACCGTCACCTCGAATGCTCAATGCGTCTATCGACGTTCAAAGAGCTCGCCCGCGACATGGGCCTCGAAGTCCCCGACACCGATGCCAAAGTGAAAGAGGAATTCTTGGTCACTTCGCCCATGCGCGACCTGGAAAGCGTGCTCAAAAAATTCCTGCGCACCCAAGCCGTGCTGAATTCCGAAGAAATCCTGGCCCGCATCACTTTTGAGGCCATCGAAGACGCCATGCTGGAAGGAATTAAAATTCTCGAGCTTCGCTGGGCCCCAACTTTCATCGCCGAAGGCCATAGCCACCTGACTTTCGATCGCATCATCCGCGGCATCCGCAAAGGGGCCGCCATGGCTGCCAACCTGCCAATCGCGGTTGGATTCATCTCGATCATCCAGCGCATCCGCCCCGTCGAAGAAGCCCAAAAAGTGGTCGATTTCACGATCGAAAACAAAGATTTCTTCGTGGGCCTTGACCTTGCCGACAACGAGCAAGGCTTCGACCCATTGCTTTTCCAAAAAGCTTTCGATCACGGAAGAAAATCAGGCCTCAGAGTCACCATCCACGCCGGCGAATCCCCAATTCCGGAAGCCTCGCTGAACGTGAAAAACTCGATCGAAGTTCTGGGGGCCGAGCGAATCGGTCACGGCGTTCAAATCGCCAAAGATCCTTTCGTGATCAACTTGGTTCGCAGCAAAGCCATCCCGCTCGAGCTGTGCTTGACCAGCAACTGGCTGACTCAAGCAGTACCCAGCATCACCGAGCATCCGATCAAAACCCTGATGCAGGCCGGAGTCCCCGTCACCATCAACACCGATGATCCGGGCGTCTTCGACACCAACATGGTCCACGAATACCAATTGCTGTCACAACTTTATGGATTCACACAGGCCGACTTTGACCGCTGCAATGATATCGCCGCACAAGCGAGCTTTATCCCCTTGCTCCGTCGACAAAAATTCTGGCCACGCCCGATTCACTCCCTGAGGTAAACATGCTCGATTTTTTTCCTGAAACCGAACCTTTCCACAAAGGCCGATTGAAAGTTTCTAATCTGCACGAAATCTATTTCGAGCAATGCGGAAATCCCCAGGGAAAGCCGATCATTTTCCTGCACGGCGGCCCAGGTGGCGGCATCAATCCCGATCATCGCCGCTATTTCGATCCCAAACACTACCACATCATCTTGTTCGACCAGCGCGGCTGCGGCCAAAGCACGCCTTTCGCCGAACTTCGCGAAAACACAACCTGGGATCTGGTCGCCGATATTGAAAAAATTCGCACCGAGCTCGGCATCGAAAAGTGGCATGTCTTCGGCGGCAGCTGGGGCTCGACCCTGGCCCTTAGCTACGCCATCACCCACCCGGAACGCGTGACAGCCTTGATTCTGCGGGGAATCTTTCTGTGCCGACCTTCGGAAATTCAGTGGTTCTATCAAGAAGGCGCCAGCCAACTCTTCCCCGATCTTTGGGAAGAATATCTGAAACCAATTCCCGCCGACGAGCGCGGCGATATGGTGAAGGCCTACTACAAGCGCCTGACCAGCCCGGACGAAAAGACCCGCCTGCAAGCCGCCCGGGCATGGAGCAAATGGGAAGGCGGAACTTCTTACTTGCTGGCCAAAGCCTCAGCCGTTGAAGAATACGAAGATGCCGAGAAGGCTTTGCCTTTCGCGCGCATCGAGTGCCATTACTTTATTAATAACGCTTTTTTTCAAAGCAATAATTACCTCCTCGAGAACGTGGAGAAAATTCGCAAAATCCCGGGAATCATTGTCCAGGGCCGTTATGATGTCGTGTGCCCAGCACGCAGTGCTTGGGACCTGCATCGCGCGTGGCCCGAGGCTCAGCTGCAAATTATCCCCGATGCAGGGCACGCAGCTTCGGAGCCAGGCATCCGCTCGGCACTTATTCAGGCAACTAATGCAATGAAGCTCATTCCATAAGCAACGCTTATGTACCAAATCAAAAGATAAATTTTGCCTTTAGAGGCTCGTCCGGGGTTTATTGCACGCAATTGTTGGGGGGTAACTTCAGCGATTGATCTCTCGGCGGGCTTGACCCCGCGTCCGGCCAGAGCTACCGCGGGGGCCGCGGGGGCCAAACCCCCCTCCTCTATAAAGGAAACGGGCGGGGGCCCTTTTCCATATCCCAAAGCTGGTGGCGGAAAACGCTAGCGAAAATCTGAAGTGACACGAGTGAGTATAGGCCCGGGGGGGACTATGAAACACTGCAAACCGTTTACAGTTACAGCACTCGCAATTGCGTCGGCCGTTTTGGTCTCTGCTTGCGCTCCTGCCAAGCAATCATCATCCGAGCTGGCTTCAGGTCTCGCATCTCAGGACATCGTGGCCGGAGATGTCGTTAAAGCCACTGATCTTGTGGCCCAATCAACCGTTGCTCTTTACCTGCGCTCTGACGATGGAGACGGTGTCTGCTCGGGCACTTTGATCGCTCCAAATGTCGTTTTGACAGCCGCTCACTGCGTGATCGGATTGAAAGGCGCTGTTGTCGTTTTCGGCAACAACATGGATACAGCCACAGAAGCTCGTGGTGTTGACATGGTCGCTGTTCACCCTCAGTTCCAACCGAAGGCCGCAGGCCAAGGCGGATGGAACGATGTTGCTCTTTTCCGCTTCCAGGGTGCAGCTCCGGCCAGCGCGAAAGTCGCTCAAATTTTGGAAACTCCTGCATCTCTGAAAGTCGGACTGAAAGCGGTCGTTGCCGGTTTCGGAACAACCAAATCCAACGGTTTGGGTCAGGATGATGGAACTCTTCGCAAAGTGACTTTGTCTTTGCAAAACCCAGCTTACGAACAAACCGAACTGGCGTTTGCTCGCAGCTCAAAGGGTGGTTCAGCTTGCCACGGAGATTCCGGCGGTCCGGCTTACATCACTCAAAATGGCAAACTGACTGTTATCGGCATCACAAGCCGAGGCACGACAGCTGCCTGCAATGGAATCAGTATATCAACTAGCGTGGCTGCTCACGCTGCTTACATCAAGGAAACGGCTGCGGCTTTACAGGCTGCTCCGCCTCCGACACAGGAATAGGGGTCTCGGTATGAAGTCCTTTTCTAAAATTCTAGCATTGCCTTTGGCATTCTCGATGCTGGCCTGCGGATCTCAAAAATCCGCAGAGGTCGTTTCCAGCGAATCGACTGCTAGAATTATTAACGGGACTTCAGTGTCCAAAGAAGAAGCGATTGCCAAGTCGACTGTTGGTTTGGTGATGATCACTCACAACAACGTACAGTCCTCTTGCACTGGCACTTTGATTGATTCTCACATCGTTCTGACAGCTGCTCACTGCTTGTTGGGTGAAGAGAACGACCCTGTCGAACGCGCCTTCGTTCTTTTCCTGACTTCATTTGATGAAATCGTTCAAGAAATTGTTCGTCCGGTTGTGAATGTGACAATTCATCCGGAATTCGGTTTCCGTCCTGAAGGACAAGGAACTTGGAACGACGTCGCTTTGTTCAAATTTGATGGCGACGCTCCAGCCGGTTACAAAGCTGTTCCTTACTTGAAAGACACATCAAAATTGGTTGTCGGCTTGAAAATGCTGATCGCTGGTTTCGGTATGACAAATCCTGCTGGTGGCGAAGCTCCTCCAGAAGAGGCTGGTGGCGGATCTCTTTTGAAGGCCGAAGTTTCTTTGAAAGACCCACGTCACGAAGGTGGCGAGCTCTTGATCGACTCTCGCGATGGTTCACATGCATCGACTTGCAAAGGCGACTCGGGCGGACCTGCTTATGTTGAAAAAGATGGTCAATTGACTGTCGTTGGTATTACCAGCCGTGGCACAAGCCTGCGTTGTGACGATGTCAGCATTTTCACAAGCACGGCGTTTCAAGCGGATTTCATTGCCGAGTCGGTGACGACTCTCAATGCAGAGCAAGCTCCACAACAGACAGAACAAGCGCAACAAACTGCACAACAATAAGAGGGGTTACTATGAGGGGGACAACCACACTTTTTGCACTGCCGATTCTTTTGGGTCTGGTAGCTTGCGGAGGTAAACAGTCGCACACTTTGGATGCCATGATCGGCACTCAAGATTCATCCAACATCGTTGGTGGTGTGGCCGTTGCGAAAGAAGATCCAATCGCAAAGCACATCGTCGCTTTGGAGCACCAATGGTACGGCGTTTATTGCACCGGTATCTTGGTTAAGAAAAATGTGGTGCTAACAGCCGCTCACTGCACAGGCGTTGGTAGCAATCCTCGTGAACTCAATGTTGTTTTCGGTAATGATTTGAATGGAACTCTCGAACGTCGTCCCGTCTTGGGCGGAAAAACGACTGACAAGTGGCCAAACCTGACAATTGCAGAACAAAACGATCTGCATGCTCAGTGGGGCGATATCGCCATGCTGAAGTTTGAAGGTGAAGCTCCTGCCGGATTCGAGCCGGCTCGCATCCTGGGAAATCCAGAGCGTCTGCAAGCCGGAATGGATGTTGTTCTGGCCGGTTACGGGCTGACAGCAATGCCTAACAGCGATCCAATGAAATTGATGAAGGCAACTGTAAAGCTCAGCAATCCAACAGTAACTCCTTCCGAAATGCAGTTCGACCAGTTCGAAGGAAAAGGTGCTTGCCACGGAGATTCCGGTGGACCAGCTTTCACAACAATCAATGGAAAGCTTTTCCTGATTGGTGTGACAAGCCGATCGGCGACCGAGGGCGGTGGAAACACTTGCTTGGAAGGATCGATCTACACGAACTTGGCGACTCAGACCCAGTTCCTGGTTAAAACGGCAAAGTTCCTGGATTCTCCAGAATTTGTTCCGGGTCAGCCGATCGCGCAACCTCGCGAATAGAAATTAAAACTAAATTAGAAACTGAAAAGAAGCCGGCCTCAAACCGGCTTCTTTTTTTTCGGCTCCGAGTTCCCGGAGCCGCCGTTGAGAAAAGCCTGTCTGGTCTTCAGCTTATAGTTTTCACCCTCGGCCAAGATATGCAAACGGACATCGTGCATGGACATGGTTTTTTCTGCCGAATCTTCCGAGACATTTGTGTAACTGACATCGTGACCGTCGATCACATAGACAGCATTACTGCCAATTACTTTAAACTTTCCATTGTGAATGATGATCGCTGTGTCCTCATCAATGCCAATTCCCAAAACACCAGGATTCATGGCAACAGCGCTGAGCAACCGGCCAATCCGCCCCCTTTGAGCGAAATGCTGATCGATCAGAATATCTTCAATCAAACCCAAGCCAGGCGCCATCAGCCAATTGCCAACTTTATGAGACTCGGTATCGCCACCGCCAACCAGCATTGTGTTTCCCATCGCCGCGGCACCAGCTGAGGTTCCTGCAATGACTCCTCCTTTGTGGTAAATTTCCAGAATCCGGTCAAAAATCGGAGTTCCACCGATTTTAGTCGTGATTTTCAACTGATCACCGCCCGTAAAAAAAACGGTCTTTGCATCCTTAAAGACGGACAGATGACTTGAATTGCGAGCTTGCTCGGGCTGATCAATATAAAAGTGCACGATGCTTTTCACACCCAGGCGGTGAAATATTTTTTTGTAGTCTTCCCAAAGCTCGTCCGCCACCTGACTGGCCAAAGTCGCGACGACCATTTTTCCGTCACCTGTGCGCTCGGCAATTTCTTTTAAGATCGTCATGTCGCCGGTTTTATCCTCTCGTCCACCGACAATAATCAAAGTGCCGTGCGGATGATTTGGGCTTTTCTTCTTTCGCTTGGCAAAAACCATGTGGCTCGCTTTTCCCACCGAGTGAACTTTTCCTGCCGTTACTTGGTCTCTCATATTTACGCTCTGCTTTCCTGATAGATTGTGGCTTGTTCAAGTTCGTAAGCCATGGGTACACGCTGATCTGCACTCTTTTTCAGATGCGGAATCCGGTCGATAGGCTGCGGATCATATTGAAGAAGCTGCGACATGACTGTTGCGAACTCCTCGTAAAAAATTCCAACAATTTCGCCTGGACGGATATCTTCCATGGCCAGGCGAATGGCCTCTTGTTGGTCGGACGCAATCTGAATCGAGGCCTCAGGATTGATCGACAAAATTCCTTTTTGAATCAGCAAAGGGGTCTGACGAGGCTGTCGTCCCCGCAGATCAACATCATCTTTCAAAAGAAATCGGTCAAAAAAAGTCGCAATTGTTTTTCCACAGCTCTCGATCAATCGATCTGTGCGATCACCTGGCAAACCGAAAACCGCTGTTTTTCGGTAGCCCGGCAGTCGGCTTAGCATCCGACCGACGGCCGCCAGCGCATCACTATTATGACCATAATCCAAAATGACATACCCGCCTTGCACTTGATACAGATTCAAACGTCCTCTGTTTTCATGCAGAGGTTGGAAAGACTTTAAACTTTGAGAAATTTGGCTGATCGTCGCTCCAGCCGCCAGTGCCGCGCTGACAGCAGCCAGAGCATTGGACACTTGAAAATCCGCAATTCCATTCAATGTGATGGGGATCTCATCGACACGGACCACTTTGTTTAAAAGATGTCCATGAAACACGTAAATCCAGCCATTTTCAACCCAACAAGCGCTGCCACCCGAACGCCGATGCTCTTTCAGAGCAGGATTCTGACCTTCTATCGAGTAAAGAAAGATACTTAAGGACGACTTCCGGATTTGCGGGCGATTGCGCAGACCTAATGAAGCTTCATCGTCAGCATTGAGAACCAGTGTTCCGCCGGGCTTCAC
>CBIHPB010000016.1:0-19898 GCA_966211485.1 uncultured Bdellovibrio sp. | reverse complement strand
AGTCCGATTCTGACCGCTTCGCCGCAAATCCAGTCAGGCAGTGCCGGCACATCCTTGTCCTACACCGTCACCGTGAAGAATATGGACCAGGCGGCCTGCGGAAGCTCTAACTTTGTGTTTCAGGTCGCGCACACGCTGGCGTGGGATGAAAATTTCGCGGCTGGGAGCGTGGCCGTTGCACCGGGGGCCATCGCCAGCACGACCTTGACCCTTCGATCGCCCTCTTATGCAACGGGAAGTAACGTCGTTGCTTTCACGGCGACAAATAGTTCGGCTCCGACAAGCTTTGCTTCTGCAAATGTGAGCTACCAGGTGGTGAGCGGTCCGCAGGTGAGTGTCGCGACAAATCTTTCCAGCTACTCGGCCGGGCAGACAGTCGGTCTGCAAGCGATCGTGATGTCGGGCTCGGCACCCGTGAGTGGCGTGAAAGTCAGTTTTTCAATTCGCCAGCCCAATGGATCCGTGACCACGCTCAGTGCGACAACAAGCCCGAGCGGAGTGGCGCTGGCCAATTATAAACTTGGTCGCAAGCCGGTAAAGGGCAATTACACCGTCACAGCCACGGCAACCGTGGGCGGCCTCAGCGGCAGTGGAATGACGCAGTTTTCGGTTCCCTGATTCTAATTGGACTGAGTCTGCTTGGTGCCGGCGAAGGCCGGCTTGGCATTTTTCGGAGACGTGCGAGCGTAGGAATTTTCGGATGGAACTTCCATAGGCAGCTCGACAGTGAAAGTCGAACCTTCGCCTTTTTGACTTTCGACTCGGATCAAGCCGCCGTGAGCCGAGACGATCTCCCGGGTGATGTACAGTCCAAGACCTAGGCCCGCATAGTGGCGGACGAGCGAGCTTCGCTCGAATCTTTGAAATAATCTTTTTTGCTCGTCGGCCGAAATGCCGATGCCGTGATCGCGGACAACCAGAGAAGCTTTTTTCAAGTCCGTGCGGACCAAAATCTCGACGGGTTTGCCGGCACCGTATTTGATGGCATTGGTGATCAGGTTGGCAATGACTTGCTCGAGCCGGATTCGGTCCCAAGGGCCCACAGCTTCGCAATCCGTTTGAAGTCTGACGTCGCAGTGGGCTTCGCGGAAAGAAAAACTAAAATTAGCGACGGTTTCTCGCACCAATTGGCAAAGGTCTACAGGCTGCCGGTCCAGAACCAAATGCCCTTCCCCCATTCGGGAAGCTTCCAGCAGACTTTCAAACAGCCGGATCATCTTATCCACCTGTCGCAGGGAGTTGTTGACGATCGAAAGCGAGGTCTCTTGCTGGGGAAAAACGGAAGGTGTGGTTTCGATAAAACGTTTCAGCATTTCTGTCTGCAGAAGGATCGCGGAAGCTGGTGTTCGCAGTTCGTGCGAGGCCACCATGATAAAGTCATCGCGCATTTTCAACGAGTGCTGAACTTTTTTGTAAAGGATCGCATTTTCAATGGCGGTGGCGGCTCGATTGGCCGATTCTTGGGCAAGCTCGAGATCATCAGCCCCGTATTTGGGCCTGTGGGGGCCGGCTCCGCAACTGAGCACGCCGATGGTGCGTCCGCGGGAAATCAGCGGAACGGCCAGAAAGGAGCTGGCGCCAGCTTGGCGGATCAGTTCCATGTGCCGGTCATCCACGCAGTAAGCTTTGAGATCTTCTTCCGAAACCTCGGGCACGAAAACCGGCTGACTCGTTCGCAGCACGACAATCGCTGGGTGATTTGAATTTTCCCGGGGCGGGTACCGGGTTTGAACTTCTTCCAGAATTTTCTGCTTGTGGGGATCGATATGGGCGACGGAAAGACGTTGAAGCCGGCCATCCTCGATCATATCAATCAGACACCAATCCGCCATGTTCTGGGCAATCAAATGCGAAAGTCGATACAAAACTTCCGTATAATCCAGAGAGCCCGCTAAAAGCCGGCTCACTTCGCCCAAAAATGCGGCTCGGTGCTGCGCTTTTTCTGAAGCCTTGCGGGCCTCTTGTTCGGCGGAAAGCAGAAAGGAATTTTGCAGCGAAATCGCTGCCTGTGCCGAGAGAATTTTCAGCACCTCGACCCGGGCTGGAGAAAAAGCGCCCAGCACATTTCGATTTTCCAAATACAAAACACCCAAGACATCATTTCGGTGCAATATCGGCAGACAAAAAATGGATTTAGGCTGTTGAGTGATCATGTAAGGATCCAAGGAAAACTTGGCGTCGATCGTGAGGTCGCCAACAGCAATGTCCCGGGTTCGCACGGCGTATTGAATCACCTGATGTGGAAGTTCAGAAGCGGCCTCGAGCGGCCGATTGGGAAAGACGGTCGCTTTCTCGGGGCCTGACGTGATGCAAGCGGCAACCACAAAATTTCCGTCTTGGCTGAGGATGAGGCTTCCTTTTTCGGCACCGGCATTTTCGATCACCGCTTTCATCAAGCGATCTAAAAGTTTATCCAGAACGATTTCACCCGAAATCGCCTGGGATGCTTTCACCACCGAAGCCAAATCTAAATTGGCCGCTGAAATTTTCTCGGTCCAGAGATTGTATTCGCTGGGCTCTTTGGTGTTTTCATTTCTCTTGACCTGCGGATACCGGGTCGCAAGGGCCGATTCTTTCAGCCGTGCTCCCCAAGACCGATAACCCAGCCAGGCTTTTTTCAGATACAAGAGAGCAAATTCTTCTTTGCCTTGCTCCATCCAAAAACCGCCAGCCAGTTCGTTGGCCACGGCCTCAAAATGGGTAAAGCCTTGCTCCATGGCCGAATCAATGGCGCGGTCATAGAGCTCGAGACATTTTTCCGAGCGGTCTTGAATCCGGGCCAGCTCGGCTTCGACCAGCAGGTATTTGTGCAGGAAATTTTCTGGGCAGTGGGCGGCCCAGTTTTTCAAACGCTCTTGATTGGCTTCAATTTGCTTCAGTCTTTCAGCCCGAAGGGCCTCGTCGGTCTTGGGCCAAAGTGCAATCCAGATCAGGGACTGATAGCAACAGTGCTCGGCCTCGCTAAGCACGCCCTTGACGTAACCCAAAAGCCGGGTCGCTTCTTCGACACAATTTAAAGCGCGCTCATAGTCCTGCATCAGATAAAGGGCGAAGGATTTTTGGATATTGTAAAAGCAAAGGCCAGCGAAGCTACGATTTTCGGCGCAGTTTTTAAGGAAATTTTCTTCATTCAGATCGGCGACAGAAAAAGGCGAGAAATCCTGGGTCCGGCCGGTCAAGTGGCTGATCACAAGTCTTGTCCCATCGATCGTGTCGGTGGAAAGTTTGTGTTTCACTTTTCGGGTGAAGGCCAGATGTCTTTTCACCTCTTCCAAGAGCTGATCCAGATTTTCACCGCGGTGAAAGCGGTTGACGGCCTGTCCAAAAGATAAAATGTAGCCGACATATTGCAGTTCGCCGGATTCCATTCCGGCTCGCTGTCCTTCTTCGTTGAAGAACTCGGCATCGATCAAAGGATGAACCCAGTGGTTGAGAAAAGCCGTCAGCGAAAAGCAAGCTTTGCACTTCAGGCTTTGATGATTGTACTTTTCGGCGATTTTAAATCCTAACAGCCCAAACTCGTACCCCATCTCATACTTTCCCTGATTGACACCCAGGGTGTTGCCAAAGCTTGCGTATCCTTTTGCGGATTCGGCGATATTTCCATACTGCAGGGATAAAAGGGACATCTTGGTCAAAGCCCAGCTGTAAAAACGAAAGTTGGCGGTAAAATAAATCGGCGCGTGCACGACATTGAGAATCCGCATCACGACGATGATCCGCGGATCTGTCATCTGCGGAAGATCAATCAGCGAAGCGACACTGCGGCCTTCCAAAAGCCGGTGAATCTCAGCTAAATCCTGATCCAGCTTTTCTTGCATGCTCTCTTCGGTGGGAAATCCCATTTCCAGAAGATGCAGGGCTTGATCGGCGGCCTCGATGGCTTCCTTGTAACGACCTAGCATGGTTCGCTGAATGATCAGCTTGGTGTAAACATCTGCCTTATCCAGGGCCCGGTCCGATCGGTTCCAGATCTGGGCGATGATATTCTCGGAACCCTGGTAGTTTCCATTTAAGTACTCGACATCGGCTCTTTCGTTCAGCAAGGCAAAGGTGAGATCATACTGCCGAGCCCAGTCGATTTCAAAAACCGACATGGCCGCTTGGAGATAGTGCAAGGCTGCCTCGTAGGCTGCAGCCGATTTGACTCGTTTGGCGGCTTCGAGATCGAGCTGAGCCAGCTGTATTTTTTCTTCCGGATCCAGTATCAGTGATTGGCCGCGATTGAGATGATCCGCCACTTTCAAAACCATCTCTGTCGGGCCATCACTTAAATCTTGGGACCACAGCAGCCGGCCGATGTTCAAATGCAATTCGGGTTTGAGACTGTCTTCGATCATGGCATAAGCCGCTTGCTGAACCCGGTCGTGCAGAAATTTAAAGTGGGCAAAGATCAAAGGCGCTTGGGCATCCTTTTGGTCCAGAAGTTCGAGCTCGGAGATCGGAAGGACAATTCCTTCTTGCAGGGCTGGAAAAAGATGGCGGTAAGTTTCGGCCTCGGGTGTTTTACAGATCGCGGCCAGCACGCGCAGATCAAATTGATTTCCAAGACAGGCCGCCATTCGTAAGACGTGAATGGTGGCCTTTGGCAGCTGCCTTAGTTTTTTGATCATCAAATCGACAACATTATCGGTGAAGTTGGCTTGTCGAATTCGCTCGATATCCCACTGCCAGTGGGGGCGGCCATTGCTTTGAGCGGCCTCAAACCGGATCAGCCCCTCGCCGTAGAGAGCTTGCAAAAATTGGCCGATAAAAAACGGATTTCCGCCAGTTTTCTGCTGCACGAGTTCGGCCAATGACCGGGCCGCTTCAGAGGGACAGTAAAGAGTGTCCGAGATGTACTCGTTGATTCGTTCCAGCTCGAGGGGAGCTAGAATGATCTGATGAATTTGAATGTCTTGTTTTTTCAGGCGATCCCGCATGGCCAGCAGGGGATGATCTTCGCCGACCTCATTGTCGCGGTAAGCGCCAACCAAAAAAAGATACCCAGCATCTTCTTCGCTCATCAGGATTTCAAGCAGCTTCAGTGTCGCCAGATCCGACCACTGCAAGTCATCTAAAAATAAAACCAAGGGATGCTCGGGCTGATAAAAGACGCGGATGAATTTTTTAAACACAAGATGAAACCGATTTTGAGATTCAATCGGGTTCAGCTGGGGGACGGCTTGCTGCTTTCCGATGATCAGTTCGATTTCGGGGATGACATCGGCAATGATCTGTCCGTTTTGTCCCAGGGCTGCCATCATTTTGGTTCGCCAGTACTGCAGGCGGCCTTCGCTTTCAACCAGAAGCTGGCGGGTGAGTTCTTGAAAGGCTTTCGTCAAGGCGCTGTAGGGAATGCCACGCTGGACCTGATCAAATTTTCCGCTGATAAAATAGCCGCGGCGTTTGGTCAGAGGTTTGAAAACTTCTTGCACCAGACGAGTTTTGCCAATTCCCGAATAGCCGGCCACCAAAGTAAATTCGCGGGCTCCTTGGCTGACCCGCTCGAAGGCCTGATTGAATTCAAGAATTTCGTGTCCGCGCCCGTACAGTTTCTGCGACGGATGAAAGGAAGCCGGAGTGTCCTGTTGTCCCAAGCTAAAGGTCTCGACCGATCCTTTGCTTTGAAGCTGGCGGAGGCATTCTTCCAGGTCGGCGACTATGCCCCAGCCGCTTTGATACCGGGCCTCGGCTGTTTTTTCCAGAAGCTTGGAAATAATTTTTGAAAGCATCTCTGGGATTGATCTTTCCAGTTCATGCGCCGGCAGTGGAGTCTGGGTGAGATGCCTGTAAACGAGATCCAGTGGATCGCTTCCGACAATCGGTAAAGCGCCAGTGAAAAGTTCGTACAAGGTGACACCAAACGAATAGAAATCGCTGCGGTAATCCAGGACTCGGTTCATGCGTCCAGTTTGTTCGGGCGAGATGTAAGCCAAAGTCCCCTCGAGAATTTCCGGATTGGCGATGGTGGGGGATTGGCTGTGAAGGACAGTCGAAACACCAAAATCGATGATCTTAAGTTTTCGAGTCTTGGGATTAAATACGATATTCGAAGGATTGATGTCCTTATGGATGATGCCGCTTGTGTGAATTTCATCGATCCCTTTGGCGATGAGGGTCGCAATCTCGAGAGTGACCCGCAAGTCCCATTTGGTTTCCGACATCAGCTGGCGAAGGGAAAGGCCGCCGATATCCTCCATCACAATCAGGGGCTTTTTTCCGACCAGGCGCCATTCGGTCGAGTGGATAATATGATCTTTGGTCAGATGACTGGTGATCTCGTATTCATTTTTGTAACGGGCGACGGCATCAGGCTTTGGGTAATCTTCTTTGAGAATTTTTAAAATGAACGAGTGTTGGTCGGTGATTCGGCTGGCGCGATAAACAATCGTCCTGGTGCTTTCATACAGTTTCTGGACCAGTTGAAAATCTCGCACGGAAAGCATTTTTCAGTCCCCATTTTTGAAAAACTATTCGCAACAGTATTCCCGGGCAATCGTCTTGAGCTGCTCGAAGCTGACGGGTTTTTTCAAAACTTTTTGAGCGTTGACAACAGTGTGGGCTTCTTCGGCAAAGGCTGTCGCCACCACAATCGGAATCTGGTTTAAGTTTTCATTTTTGCTGATCGCTTCAGCAAATGCCCAACCGTCCATCACGGGCATCATCAAATCTAGCAAAATCAGACAAGGGCGCTGCTCTTTCTCTAGAATGGCCAAAGCTTCTTTTCCATTTTCGGCTGTCAGTGTTTGGAAACCTTCCATTCCCAAATACATTTTGGTGATCGCCCGAATATCCGGATCATCTTCAACGATTAATATAGATCTCTGATCGGCAGGCAAATTCTCCATCGTATTGACAATAGAACACCATCAGCCGGGTGCAAGACACGGCTTGGTAGAGGAGATCGATTTTTGTCAGGTAGCAGGCTTCAGTGAGTCTTATCTTAAGATCTGCTCAAGTCTGAACAAAGTCCTTCCTGGTCCAGTCTCTCGTCTGTCCGGTTGTTTCTGCTGTCAGCGGTCAGCAAGTTTGTTAGCATTTGGCATGCTCAATTGCCGCGTGATCTTTATCAATGGTTCCCAGCAGTCCGATAAATCCAAAGTTGCCAAACTTTTGTCCGAGCAATTGCCGGACGCTGTCTTTATGAATGGCGATGAAATCGTCTCTCAAGAGGGATTGGATCATGCCAAGTGGATCATTGCGACGGTGATGACAGGAACCCTGCGTGCCTGTGAGCTGGCGCACGAGGGAAAGCTTCCGATCATCTCGTTTCCTTTGCGTGACACGGATTGGAAAGTGATCACAGGGCTTTGCAATCATGCCGGTGTGAATCCGATTTGTGTGACTTTGGATTCGGGGACTGATGTGGCCTTTAGTTCGCTGACTTTGAAAAATTCAAACGAGGCCCCGCAAGAGGCCTGCGATCAGATTTTATCTTATCTTCGCAAAAGCGAAATGCATTAGGCTTTTCCAACACGAAGCAGCCCGGTTTTGGACAGCGGTTCGAACGCAGTTTGCACATCGACGGATCAGCGAGGGTTGCCACGCATGGCGGCCACGGGGCCGGCTGCTCGTTGTGATATGGGTGCGGTGGAAGTTCAGTAGCCAGCGCAGAGCTTTTTGTCCTGAAGCATAGCCAGGCGATCGATGGCTTCTTGTTCGGTCGGAAACACATCATTCATCCAGTCAGTCCATTCGCCAAATCGTTTTTTGATGACGATCGAGTACAAAGTCTCGGTCGGTCGATCAATGTAACATTGTCTGGGAGTTTCCTGAGCGCAGAGTTCAGTTTGTTTTTCATATTCGGCCAAAGCCGCAGGAAAATCATTCCAGTTCGAGTAAGCCACCAGCGTATGCATATCGTCGTGATGGATTTCTTCACGCAGCAAAGAGTATTGTCCCAGAATTGTTTTGTGAATAAAACAGGTGTTGGCCAAAGAAGGCAAGGTGGGCCATACGACAATAGATACGAGAAAGAAAAATGAAGCGAGCGCTGATTTCGACATCGCTCAGTTTTAAACTGAAACCGACATTCAATCAACGCTCAATATTTTGACAGTCAATTCTGACAGGGTTCATGGTTGGCTCAAAGCACAAACGATGAAAGAGCCATCAAATGGGCATGTCTCATTCTAAGAATCCACAGCAGCACGGACCTCGGGCTGTGATTTGTGAGTCAAAAGTCTCAGCATTGCCGTCTCAATCTGAGATCGGGGCCGGGAAATCAGACCGGTCGGAGTATGGTCCGGTGTCGTTAAAAAATCCTTTAGAAATCCGATAAGTTACATAGATCTAAAGGGGTTTTCGTGGCGGCTGATAATTTACGAAATATATTTTTATTTAATTCCAAAGTCGAAGATTTGGACTGCTTTTTTGTTTTGAAAGTCGCCGGGGTGTCGGAAGAGAACATCAAAAAGATGGCGGCCCAATTGGGCGTGCAAGTTCAAAACGCGGAAAAGAGTCTGGTTTGGAACCTGAAATCTTCCGAGCAAGAATTTGGCAGCGTGAAACGACAAAGCATTCAGCTATTTGCCGCCGCAGCTGCAATCAGCTTCCATTTTCCAAAGGTCAAAATGGCTTTAGGCAAAGAGACATCACTCGAGCCTCTGTCTCCGCTCAATCTATCAGCTTCAGCGCAGTTGTATCTCTCCCATGCGGGATTCAGTCTTGCTGTTGCGAACGAAAACCGGGTTTTGAGTCTTGATGAAATGCAGCTGCTGCGCGAGCAGTTTCTCGGGCGGGCCCAGTTGCTTGTCCGGAAGGGCGCCTAAGGATGCCAAATTTTTTGCCTGCATTTATTATTTTCAACTTATGGGCGGGATCTCTCAGCATCGCCGTGCTTCCGTACTTTTGGTTCGAGCCGCAAACATTGATCCTGAAAGTTCTTTGTCTTTCGGTGGCAGCACCGATTTTTGGCCTGAGCTTTTTGAGTCTTGCGGGGCTTCTCAGTTACCCATCCCAGCACGCCATCATTCGCGGACGCTTTCCAAGGGAAAACTTTCACCGCATTTACTTTTGGCGAAGGATTTATGGTTGCTGTTGGGCTTCGGTCTTTTATTTTAAGCCGCTTTATTTTGTGTTCCTCTCGATTCCGATTTTGCGAAAGACGATGTTCCGCCTTTTCGGTTACCGCGGACAGTTGCAGTTCACAATCTATCCCGACAGCTGGATTCGCGACCTGCCATTGTTGCAATTTGGAAAAGGAAGCTACTGCTCGAACCGAGCGACATTGGGATCGAATATGTGTCTGCAAGATGGGACAATCCTGGTGGACCGAATTGTCTTGGGGGATCGATCCGTGGTTGGCCATTTGGCGATGCTCGCACCGGGTGTGCGTCTGGGGCACGATGTTGAAATCGGGGCGGGTGCGGCACTTGGAATTCGATGCCGGATGAGCGACGGTGCACGTGTCGGGGCCAGCTGCTCCTTCAATCATGGGGCCATGGTTGGCGCTCGCACTGAAGTGGGCGGGCATTCGTGTTTGGGGCTTCGAGCTGAGATTGGCCCGGACCTCAATCTTCCGGTCGGTTCGATGGTACCGGCCGGCGCTTCGGTGAAAACCCAGGCCGATGTGGATCATTATTTTTCGACTGAAAACCAAAGGCTGAAAGCGTTTACGAATGACATTGCAAAAGATCTGAAGGCCGCTGTGGAGAACATGACCTTTCATGAATAAACTGACGACCGAGCAAAAAGCCGAAATCGATTACAAGCTTCAGCAAGGAGCTGTGAATCGCGCGTCTTCTCTGTCGCTTTTCTATGCCGTGTCGTTTGTGATCTATGGCTTTACCAGCATTGACCTGATCAGGCGCTTTAATCCCAATTTGGAATTGTGGACGAATGTTTGGCCGCGAATTGTGTTCAACGGAATTCCGTTTCTCTTTTTCTATTTCTACTTCCGAAAATACAAACAGCAGACAAAGCTCAAGCTTTTGCTTTGGACACTGGGCCTTCCGGCGATTTTTGTCGCGGCCTGTATGATCCAGATCTGGCCGCTGATCATGGCGGGCCACGCGGAAGTTTATCCCTATGTTCACGGCACAAACGCTTTCATTCTGACAATGGCCTGCATTCTCGTGGCTCCGCCGCCAAAGTATCTGATCTCCTTGTTTGTGATTTTCTCTCTTACGGTCCTGGCTCCGCTATCGGCATTTTTTATTCAGCAGAACAACTATGCGCTGCTTCAGTTTTTGCTGGGGGATTTTGCTTTTGTCTTTTTGTTGGCGGGCATGGGGGCCAACATGAGCTTCAAACTGCGACTGGCACTGGCCACGGAAGACGTGCTGAAGAAAAACAAAATCGGCAAATTCGTGGGCCAGATGGTGTCCGAGTCGATCTTTGAAAACAACGAATCACTGATTCAGTCTCGGCAGAGCAACGCTTTTCTGATTTCCCTTGATGTGCGGGGCTTCACTCATTTGATGAAAAAATACAACAGCGCAGAAGCCAGTCTGTTTAAAGAGCGATATCATCATATCGTCGCCAAAGTGGTCGGGGATTTGGGCGGCTTTATTCATAAGACCCATGGAGACGGACATTTGATTAGCTTGGGACTGATGTCGAAAGAAGTGGATCTGGCCGATGTGCCGGGGATTCAAAATGACATGGTTCGAGCTGAAAAACGAAAGCGTGAAGCTCAATTGGGACGAGTTATCGTCATGTTTGAACGCATTTTCGGTCAGTTCGAGCAGCTGCGAGATGATTTCAATATCGATTCCAACGTCTGTATTTGCGGTGCGATTGACTTTGGTGAAATTGGGCTCAAGCTTCAAGGTGATCCGAATGTGCGCCTCGAGTTCGATCTCGAAGGCATGGTCGTGATCCGTTGCTCGAGACTGGAAGCTTATACAAAAACCTTGCGAGAGCGCTTTCAGTCCGACAATTCCTTTTTGATTCTGTCGGCGGCATCGGCGGCGTTTCTAGAGCCAAATATGACATTCCAGAACTACTCGACCCACCATCAGATCATCCGCGACTTTCCAGATGAAACACACATCTTGTTTAAGGAATACAGACGGCGCCGAATGAACCGAAACAACGCCGCTTAGTTGGACGAAGGTGCTGACCAGTAATAGATGCCGGTGATTCCGGGCTGGATCTGATCTCCACGGTACAGCACAGATTTGGAATTGCCGGCAAAATCAAATGATAGGATTGTCGCGGCCCCAAAGACGGGTCGATTGACTTGGAAGGAAGGTCTTCCATTCAGCGGAATATAGAAAAGCTGATTCTGACGTTGGACCAAGATGCTTTGTCCGTCATTTGAAACTTTCAAAGACAAACTTTGTCCAGCGCCAGTCACGGGAACCGAATTCACCAGCTGGCAAGCCTGTGTGGACGAGCGGACATAGACATTCAGCAGAGATCCTGTATCTGAAAGGGCCAGCAGTGACGGGCCTGGGATTTCTCGAATCGTCGAAATATTCACGCCTGGACAAATCTCGCTGATCGCACCATTTGCCGTTGAAACAGAAACATATTTCGGACCTGATGCACCGGCCACCGAGCCAATATAAGCGCTAGAGTCTTGAGTGAAGAAAGACCCAGTCAAAGTCGTGAAGGTCGGCATCAGGATCGATGCGCCCGTTTTCAAATGCAGAATCTGCGTCTTTAGAGGGTTGGCATCGCTTGCAATCAATCCCATATCACCCGAAGGACTGACAAGCCCACCCCAGGCCCATCCAGTTGGAACAGCGGCCGAACCCGAACCATCCGCCATGGCCATAAAGGTCATATATTTCAGTCCTGGTTTTTCAGGTGCCGTCCAGGCCACAGCTTTCAAGATTTGATCCGAAGTCGGAGAGGCAAACTTCACGCCTAAAAGCGTGTAGCCCGATGGAATCGAAAGCGGAATCATCTGCAGGCCCGTTCCATCGGCGTTGGTGACGTAGAGATTCATCATCGAAAAGCAACAGCCAAAGGCCACACGCTGGCCAATCGGCGCCACATCAAAATAATCTGAAACATGCGTCTGCTGCCGATCCGGATCAAAGGTGCCAGTCGTGGCTGGATCCATTGGCGGGTTCAGGTCCACTGTTCCGCTTCCATCCAAGGCCGTGGATTTCAGATAAGGCCGAATCACATTGCCGGCCGTGTAGATCACGCGCTTGCCATCTCCGGTCAGAAGATAGGCGGCATCAGGGCTTGAGGTGCTGGTGATCACAGTTTTATTGGATCCGTCCACCGAGACGCTCATCAGGGAGGCCTTGTATGGATCATTGAGGCCGTCGATCATGTAGATCAGTTTTTTCGAATCACTAGTGAATTGATAATTCTGGTTGGACCAGCTGAGATCGGGGCTGATCAGATTTTGTTGATGGCCATCACTGCTGGACGAGTACAAGTTCTCAAGTCCTGCGGCAAGACCTGTGTTCGAAGCATAGCTAAAATAATTTTGATCCGCTGAAAGCTTAAACGATGAGACATTCAAATCCACGATTTGCTTCACGGGCCAAACTTTGGCATCCAGTGTTCCGCCCAAGCGACAAGACGTGTCGCGGCTGACCAGCTTGCCGTCAATCCGTGTCTGCAAATGTCCTTTGAACAGTCCCAGCTGAGCATCCGGCTGATCACGGTGCACGATCAGCTCGAAATCCTGACCGTCCTTCACGGTGACCGTCGTGCTGTCGATAACCCGAGAGACAGAGAAGTCCGGAACAACCTGAACTGTGTATTGGCCAGCGGCATCCGCCGTCGCATAGAAAGTCCGATTGACCGCAAGATTTGTTTGGCGATCAAAGTGAGTGATCACTTCGACACCAGACCAATCCTTGCTGTCACGGCACCAGACTTCGACGAGGTTGGCTGGAATTTTGGCCGGCGATTCGCTGGCGGCTTCGAAAATTCCCTCTTGGTAACCGACAACATCGATTTGGAAGATCGAGGCATCGACTTGTTTTGGATCCAAAGTCGTTTGGGTTGCATCGCACTGAAATTTCTTATTCTCGGTCAAAATGATGGATGAATCCGTCGCATGAATTTTAGAAGCGTAACTTTCCCGGTTTTCGCAAGTAAAGTCCGGTGTAAAGCGATAGAAGTCTCCGTCCGGTTTTCCACCGTAGCCGCCGCCGTTGTTGTTTTGTTTGAGGAGATCAGAACCCTCTTCGGCCACGAATCGGACTTGCGAGCAGTTTTGAAAAAGCAGAACCAAAGCGAGCAGGCTCAAAGACAAAGCAGATAATCTCATGCGGCCTTGCCTTTACGTTGACGCCGGGCCAGCGAGTAAACTGTGCTGCGGCCTGTCCCGTGTTTGATGACGATTCGAACGGCCAAAGCCTGTTGCAGCAGCGTCTGAGCCGAAGCCTTGGAGATTTGCATCTGGTCGGCCACATGCTGGGAGGTGAAACTTCGATCCCGGAAAAGTTCGCGAAGTTTGGTGAGGTCTCCTTCCTTTTTCGACAAAGTCTTTCCTCGTTGGACGAGGATCTGAACTTTGTGTCCTTCCAAAGCTTGCAAAATAAATTCGCTTTTTTTCATGCGAACACGCAGTGGCACTTTTTGTTCCTCAAACCACTGATCCAATCGTCGGATCAAACCCAGGATTCGGTTCGGGGAGGTGAAGGCATTGAACTTTTCATCTTTGTAAATGCGCTGGAACAAAAGGCCGATATGATTGGGCTTATAGAAATCCATGGTCAAGGCTTCGAACAAGGCCAAAAGTTGCGGCTTTGAATGCAGGGCCTCGGTCTTGTTTTGCACTTGGTAGGGATTAAAGTGAAAAATCTCCTGGTCTGGCTGCGGGTTGGATTCCAAAAGCCAGTGAAAGTGTCCGCGCGGTAAAATATTTTTCCCCAAATGGCGGCGGGCTCTTTGACGATAGTACTCGAACGGGGTGCCCAGGATGACCTTGCGAGCAAGTTCCTCATTGTCAGTCAGGATCGATTCAAAGAGATCGCAGTCGCGAATGGTTTCCCAGTGCGATTGTTCAAAGGCTTTTTGCCGAAGCTTGTGAATGGCTTGGATCGTGTGATCGCTTTTGTTTTGAAAGGCTTCGCAAAGAACTTTCCACTTTTCGCAGTAAAGAAGAAATTCTCCGCCTTGGTTTTTTAAAAGCTCGGCTGACTTTGCCAAATGTGAAAGTGATTTGGGATAATCTTTTTGAAAGAAATAAATCTGGGCCCGAAGCTCGTAGCTATTTCCTAACAGCAGAAGATACTGATTCTTCTCGCACTGCGATTGAATGTCGACCAAAAGATCTTCGGCCTCGGCATATTGTCCGTCGACGATCAGGGCTGCGGCCAGGTTGACCTGTCCGATCAGGCGGCGGTAATCAGGAAGAGACTTTTGCGCGATAAATTTTTTCAGGAAAGTAATTGTCGGCGGATAATTCCAGACTCGGAAATGAGCCAAGGATTTTCTAAGCCACACTTCGGGTTCAGCGTCGGCATCGATGGTGTCAAACATCTGAATGGCTTCTTCGGCCGCGCCCAGATTTCCCAGGGCTGTCGCGTAGATGAATTTTTCGCGGTCGGTGGGTTGACTGGCCAGTTCATTTTCCGGGAAAACGGTTTTACTTAAAATTTTAAGCGAGGTGAGATGTTCGCTGCTTCGCCAGGCCAATTCCGCAAAGGCACCTTTGAGGTCGTCTGGAATATGAGTCAACGAAAGCTCTTGAAGAGCCTCCTTGACCTCCAGATGCTGTCCCCCCACCACCTGTTTTTCAAGTTGATCCAGTAGCAAAGCCCACTGATTTGCCGTTGCCTTCACCTCTTATTTATCGGTCGAAGCAGCGATTGGCTCAAGAGGAGATGGGGCCTTGCTTAGCAAGTTAAACAATTAAAACAACATGTGTTTTCGGCCTTTGCGCCTAAGTTAATTAGCTCATTTCCTATCTGCGATTCTTTTATTCATCAAACCGAGCGAAAAAAGGAAATTCACGATGGCGCAAAATGAGACAAATGCGAAGTTCAGTCATCTGCCAAAACCACTGCGCTATATGGGTTTGATGCTGCTGCATCTTTTTTCAAAAGCCAAACTGCAGCGAATTCCCGAGCCATCCACATTGACCGAGCAAACCGAACATGTGGAAGAATACAGCCGTGCCATCGACACCGTGATGATTCTTCCTTACATTTTGGTTTTGGATATGGTCCATCGCTTGATGGGAGCCGAGCGTCCGGCCATCAAAGCGATTGATCTTTGCTGTGGGCCTGGCCATTTCACTCGGCTGCTCGCGAAAAATTTAAAATGTGACGAGGTGATCGGCATTGATTTGTCCGAGCCCATGCTTAAGAAGGCTCGCGAAAATGCCAAGGAAGAAATGCTCTCTTCAAAGACGAAGTACCTCAAATCCGATGTTGCGGATTTGAAAGCAATCCCCTCAAAATCCATGGATCTGGTGAGCTTTATGGACGGAGCTCACCACATGGGTTCACTGCAACAAGTGACAAAGATTCTGGAAGAAGCTGATCGCGTGTGCAAACCCGACGGTGCCATTGTCATCTTGGATCCGGTTCGTCCGAAGACTCAATCGACAGCGAATCTTTATTTCCGCATCGCTGGCGAAGACTATGTCCAGAAAAACATGCCTCATTTTAACAAAGACTTTCAAGATTCTCTTTTCGCCAGCTGGAGCCAGGATGAGCTCTTTCAGGCGATCCCTCAAAACACCAAGCGCCGATGGGTGCAACTGAATCCTTTTGGCTTTCCCGCATTTCAAATCATCATCGGTCTTCCCGAAGGACAGGCCGAGCTTGTCTTGTCAGAAGGACTGTCACGCAGTTTGGTCTCTCGTCTGGTTCCCAAAAGCGGAAAAGGCGACTGGCAGATGCTGAAGCTTTCTTTCAAGATGGCCAGCAAAAGAACTTTGCCATCCAATGAGGCCGACCGGCTGAACGGCTAAGGGGCGATCTGAGGCTAGACCTAAGACAGGGCTTTCAAACAGATTGCCCGGCGGCCTCAGGCCTTTCATACTTTTGGTATGAGCAAAAGATTCGAATACATGATCAAGCCGGATGAGGGCGAAAGCCAAAGCTTTAACGTCGACGTCGATCCCGAGTCGTTTGTGATTCAAGATGACGATTCCGTCGAAGGCCCCGAGTGGACAAGGCTTGAGCAGCATCAATGCAGCCACTGTCCTTACAATAAAAACGAAAAGAAATACTGCCCAGTTGCAAAAAATCTCTCGCAAGCTTCAAGCGCCTTTAAGGACTACAAAAGCTTCACCAAGGTGACTGTCTTCGTCAAAACCGAAGAACGATTTTATGGAAAGAGCACGGATTTGCAGACAGCACTTTTTAGTCTTTTTGGTCTTTTGATGGCTTCGAGCAATTGCCCACATCTGCATGTGTTTAAGTCCATGGCCCGTTTTCATTTGCCGTTTTCGACAACGATTGAAACCAATGTGCGGGCACTGGGCATGTACCTTCTTTCTGAATATCTCAAATCCTTGGATGTACCCGATCACAAAATTGATCTGAATGCCTTGCTTGAAAAATACAAACAAATTGAAATCGTCAATCGCGGCATCATCGAGCGGATTCGCTCGCTCAAGGGCGGGGACGCCAATAAAAACGCGATTGTCATTTTGGATAACTTTGCTTCGATTTTGCCGCTTGAAATTTCATCGGGACTGACGGACATCAAGCCCTTGTTTAAGAACTAAGGCTTCTTAAGGAGCGGTCGCGCCGTTGGAAATCTGAACCGGGCAGAAGGACGAGTGGGTTTTCGCGCCGACCGTTGTGAAGTTTCCTCCCAAGTACATCTTTGAGCCAACCGGCAGTAAATTATAGACGATGTTGCTGGCATTCGGATCCCAGGCCGTGGCCGTGCCTGTGGTCTTGTCGAAAGCGGCCAGACGATTTCGCGTGGTGCCGCCGTTGACCTGAGTGAAGCCGCCGCCAATGTAGACGTTCGATCCAACGATGGACAATGCATAAATGGCATTACTGACATTTGGATTCCAGGCCGTCGCGGTTCCCGTCGTGTCATCGACAGCCGCAAGATTGTTTCGCGTGCTCGCGCCCCCGTTGACGGTCGAGTATGAGCCGGCAAGATAAACAGTCGAGCCATCAATGGCAATCGCATTGACAGTGCTATTGATGTTCGGATCCCAGGCGGTCGCTGTTCCCGTCGAGATATCAAAGGCCGCAGCCCGATTTCGCGTGGTCACGCCGCCATTGACGGTCGTCATATTGCCGGCGGCGTACACCGTCGATCCGCTGATTGCAATGGCCGTGACGTTACTGCTTAAATTCGGATCCCAGGCGGTCGCGGTTCCTGTCGAGAGATCCAAGGCAGCCAGTCGGTTTCGCGTGGTTGCCCCGTTGACCGTTGTAAAAGCCCCGCCAACATAGATGTTCGAACCACTGATCGCCAGGGCCGAGACGTTGTTGTTGATATCTGGATTCCAGGCCGTGGCCGTACCAGTCGTGACATCAAAAGCGGCCAGTCGATTTCGGGTCGTGGATCCGTTGACAGTAGTGAAAGTTCCACCGGCGTAGACGGTGGAACCACTGACCGCCAGAGTGTACACCAAGCCGTTCGTGCGGGGGTTCCAGGGTAGAATTCCGCCACTGGAAAGATCCACCGCAGCCAAAGAGCTTCGCATAATGGTCACGTCGACCGATGTGAAGTTTCCTCCGACATAGACGGATGATCCAGAGGTCGCCAGTGCGTTCACCGCGCCATTTACTTTTGGATCCCAAGCCGTCACAATGCCGGTGGAGCTATCGAAGGCGGCAACGGTCGAACGGGCGGTGCCGCCATTGACGGTCGCAAACCAACCAGCGGCAAAGACGCTTGAGGCACCGACCGCGACCTCAAAAACCGTGCTGCTGAGATTGGGATCCCAGGCTGTGACCGTGCCGGTGGTGGCATCGACGGCAGCCAGATTATTTCGAGTTGTGCCGCCGTTGATCGAGGTGAAACCGCCACCGATATAGACTGTCGCACCACTGATCGCGATCGCATTCACTTGGGAAGGGATGTTCGGATTCCAGGCGGTGGCCGTGCCTGTGGAGGTGCTGAATGCGGCGGTCCGGTTTCGGGTCGTACCGCCATTGACAGTCGAGAAAAGACCGCCGGCATAGATTGTGGATCCACTGATATCCAGAGCATACACGCTGCCGTTGATATTCGGATTCCAAGCTGAAGCGGCTCCCGTCGTCAGATCCACAGCCGCGATTCGATTTCGCGTGGTACCGGCACCGACCGTGGTGAAAAGTCCGCCGGCATAGAGATTGGTGCCGCTGACCGCAAGCGCGTTGACTTGGTTGTTGAGATTCGGATCCCAGGCTGTGGTTGTGCTTGAGGCGATCGGAAAGGCGGCCAAACGGTTTCGCGTCGTCCCTCCATTCACAGTGGTAAAAGTTCCGCCGGCATAGACCGTTGAACCATAGATGGCAATCGCATTGACAGTGGCACTCATGTTCGGATCCCAGGTGGTCGCAGTTCCTGTGGAGATATCCACGGCGACAAGTCGGTTTCGCGTGGTCGCACTGTTCACCGTGGTAAAAGCGCCACCGACGTAAATATTGGCACCGCTGATCGCAAGAGCTGCGACTGAGGAGTTTAAATTCGGATCCCAAGCTGTCGCCGTTCCTGTCGAAAGATCCAAAGCCGCCAGACGATTTCTGGTGGTTGCGCCGCCATTGACGGTGGTAAAGCCACCACCTGCGTAGAGATTGGTGCCACTGATCACAAGCGCGTTCACGGAAGAGCCCATATTCGGATCCCAAGCCGTCGCTGTTCCCGTCGTCAGATCGAAAGCGGCCAGATTATTTCGTGTGGTCGCGCCGTTGACCGTTGTGAAAGAGCCGCCGACATAAATAGTTGAGCCATCAATCCCCAACGCATAGACTGCGGCGTTGGCATTGGGATCCCAGGCCGTAGCAGTGCCGGTGGTGGCATCGAAGGCCGCCAGTCGAGTTCGTGTCGTGCCGCCATTGACCGTGGTGAAGGCACCGCCGGCATAGACGGTGGAGCCGCTAACCGCGATGGCTGTGACTTGGCCATTGATGTTTGGGTCCCAGGAAGAGACAGAGCCATTCGATAAAATCCGCGCGATGTTATTTCGGGTCTGTGTCCCGACCTGCGAGAAGGTTCCGCCGATATACCATCCACCGGCCCCATCGGAGGTTGTAGCAGAGATCATGCCGTTGACGTAAGGAAAGTTGGGCTGCAAGGTCCCAGTTCCGGCATCAAAGACAGCGCCCCGGCTGTTGACCATGCTACCCGCAACTTTTGTGAACGATCCGGCAATGTAGAGACTGTTATTATCTTTGACCATCCTATTGACGGTGCTTGTGACTCCAGTTGAAAATGCCGAATTGACGGCGCCCGTGGCAGCGTTCACGGAAACCACATAAGGTCGTGGTGTCGAGCCAGCGTAGACGAAGGATCCAGAAATATAGAGTGTGGCGCCATTGAGAACCAGTCCCGTTGCCGCTCCATCCAAATTGGCATTGAAGGCCGTGTCCACGGTGCCATCGGAATTTATTTTGGCCACATAGCTGATATTGGTGGATCCGATTTTGGTGAACGAACCCCCGATGTACCAGCCGCCAGCTCCATCTGATATGGCAGTTTGGACGAATCCATGAACGGCCGACGTGGCCCAGTTGAAGTTCGATGGTTTCGAGCCGGTCGTCTGGTCAAAAGCCAGGCCCGATCCCGAGCAGTATCCGATACTGTTAAAGCTGCCACCCAAAAATAAGATTCGATTCATGAAAACGGCAAGAGCGTTGATGCCGGTACCCGTGCAAATCGGAGTCTGGAACGAAGCCGTGCTCACCCCAAACGGTGCCGAGAAAGGTGTCTGAGCAAAGCTGTGCAGTGGTAGAAAAATTCCGCCAAGTGCGACGCCTAAAATAAAATGTATTGGCCTCAAAAACATCTTCTGAAAACCTGCTAAAGATTGGATGCCTCTTTACTTTTCGGTCTATCTTCTGGCGAAATTAAGCTTCTGTTTAGAGTCT
>CBIHPB010000015.1:0-20108 GCA_966211485.1 uncultured Bdellovibrio sp. | reverse complement strand
TTCCTGACTACTACAAAAAGGTGAAGTAATCGTGGCTGCCGACGCTTTGCTTGAGTTTAAAAACGTCAGCAAAGCCTTCGGCGATTGTGTCGCCAATCGCAGCGTCAGCTTTTCCGTCAAGCCCGCCACCATTCATGCCTTGGTCGGCGAAAACGGCGCCGGCAAATCCACCATCATGAAAATCTTCTTCGGAATGTTCCAGCGGGACACCGGAGATATTTCCATGGCCGGTCAGCCGATTGATTTTGCCTCACCCCTGGAAGCAAAAAATCTCGGCATCGGAATGGTTCACCAGCATTTTATGCTCGCAGGCCCTATGACGGCGCTTGAGCATATCTTTCTCGATGAATCCGAAGTGGGCTCGTTGTTCAAACCATTGAGCAAAGACAAGAAACGAAAAGAATTGGTGGCGATCAGTGATAAGTATCGAATGCCGGTTCCTTGGGACGAAAAAATCGAAAATCTCAGCGTCGGCTACCAACAGCGCATTGAAATTCTCAAACTGCTTTACAACCGCGCCGACATTTTAATTTTGGACGAGCCCACCGCTGTTCTCACCCCGCAAGAAACTGAAGCTCTCTTCGCTCAACTGCGGGAATTGAAAGCGGCCGGAAAAACGATTTTGCTTATCACCCACAAGTTGAAGGAAGTGATGAGCCTCGCCGATGAAGTCACCGTCTTCCGCCAAGGTGAGACAGTTCAAACTTTGAAGGTTTCTGAAACATCGCCCTTGCAGCTGTCTGAACTGATGGTCGGACGAAAACTTCAGACGATTCAGCCAAGCTCCAAACCGGTTGAGTCCGAAGTTTGTCTCCAGTTGAAAGATCTCAGCATTCCTTCCTTGAGTCTGCACAAAATCAATCTCAGTGTTCATCATGGCGAAATTGTCGGCATTGCCGGCATTGAAGGAAATGGCCAGTCTCAGTTGATCGAGTTTCTTTTGGGACCTGCCAAGTTTCAGATTTCACAGGGCGAAGTCTTGTTGGATGGCCGATCCATTGCCCGTGAAACAATACGCGCCCTGAAGGCCAAGGGCTGCTCGTATTTTCCAGAGGATCGCCTCGGTCACGGGGCTGTGACCAAAATGAATTTGCTGGAAAACTTCCTGCTTGGACTTCAGCGCTCGTCGAAGTTTCAAAACGGCGGATTTTTAAAGCCTGCGGCTCTGCGCATGCATACGGCCGAACAAATTCAAAAATTTGACGTGCGTCCTCCGGATAGCAGCAAGCCTTTTCAAAGTCTTTCCGGTGGTAATCAGCAAAAGCTGGTGGTGGCGCGCGAACTGTTCCGTCATCCTTCTTTTTTGCTGGCGGCCCAGCCGACCCGTGGTGTGGATATCGGTGCGATGGAGCGAATCCATCTTGAGATGCTCGGCCTTCGAAACAAAGGCGGCTCCATTTTACTGATTTCTTCGGATCTGGATGAATTGATGAAGCTGTCGGACCGGATTTTGGTTTTCTACCAAGGTCAAATCGTCGGCGAAATGCCAAAGCAGTCCTTCAATGAAATGAAGCTGGGCCAGTTGATGACCGGGGTGCAAGCGTGAAGGCCATTTGGGGATTGCTCTTAGGACTGGGTATTTCTCTTTCGCTGGCGGCCTTCGCTGGTGAAAACCCTTGGTCCGTTTTTCTGGTTCTGGTGAAAAGTGCCTTTGGCTCGCCCTATGATTTGGGCTTGGCCTTGTTCTATACGACCTCACTGATTTTCACCGGTCTTTCTGTCAGCATCGCTTTTCATTCGGGATTGTTTAACATCGGAGCCGAAGGTCAACTGACCGTGGCCACCCTGGCGGCCACTTGGTTTGGACTGAGCTTTCCAAACATGCCAACCACTTTAGCTCCGATTCTGATCACCTTGGTCGGAATTTCGGCCGGTGCCGTCTGGGGTATGATTCCAGGTTGGTTGAAAGCTTATCGCGGCAGTCACGAGGTCATTGTCACCATGATGATGAACTTTATCGCGGCCGCCATCGCAAGCTATGTGACTTTGAATTTGATTCGCTCGGAAGATTCGCAAAATCCTGAATCTCAGATGCTACCAGACGGATATTTGTTCAAAGGCTACGACTTTGTTCAAAAATGGCTGCAAGATTCACCGGCGAATCTCAGTTTGCTTTTGGCGATTGGATTCAGTTTCGCAGTGTACTTTCTGCTGTACCGAAGTGTTTGGGGTTACGAAATCCGCGTCGCCGGTCAAAACGAAAAAGCGGCGCAAGTGGCCGGTATTGATTCAAAGAAAGTTAAAATTCTGGCCATGCTATTGGCCGGCGCTTTGGCGGGCTGTGTTTGTGTCAACGAAGTGTTGGGCTCGAGCGGCCGGTTCAAGATGGGCTTCTCGCCGGATTATGGATTTGTTGGCATCGCAGTTGCCTTGATGGCTCGCAATCATCCGCTCGGCATTATGGCCTCTGCATTTTTGTTTGGAGTTTTGCAAAAAGGTGCGACCGATCTGGATGTGGAAACAGAGTTTATCACTCGTGATTTTGCGCGCATCATTCAGGCCATTTTGATTTTCTCGGTGGCTTCTGTTTACTTTTTGGATGGACGCAAGTTTTGGAAAAGGAGATCGAAAAAATGATTCTCTTGATCGCCTTTTTAACCAGTGTGCTTCGTGGCGCCACGCCTTTGGTTTTTGCCTCGATGGGCGGATTGCTCAGCGAGCGTTCTGGAATTATTCAGATCGCCTTGGAAGGTATCATGCTGATGGGGGCCCTGTTTGCCGCCATCGGTGGTTTGTACTTTAGCTCGGCTTGGGTTGGATTTTTGATTGGTGGAATGGCCGGTGTGATAACGGCACTGTTGTTTGGATTTTTCGCGCTCTATCTGCGCACGGATCAGATTATCGTCGGCACCGGTATTAATTTACTGGCTGTCGGTGTTGCTCCGTTTATGACGAAGATTCTTTACAACTCGACGGGCTCGACACCGAATCTGCCAATTGAAGTTCGCTTTTCTTTCGAACCGATCGTTGTCGCTGTGATTGTCGCGTTGGTGATCTGGTATGTTTTCTCACAGACCAAAGCGGGTCTTTTGATGCGATTTGCAGGTGAAGAACCTCAGGCCCTTGCTGCAGCCGGATATTCCGTGGATAAAGTGCGCTGGATATTTTTGTTGTCCGCGGGCTTTGTTACGGGTCTTGGCGGTGGCAGCCTGTCACTTTTCCTGGCTTCCAGTTATTCACCCAATATGACAGCGGGCCGCGGATTTATGGCCTTGGCTGCACTGATCTTCGGAAAGTGGAAACCGCTTCCGGCCGTGGGTGCTTGTTTGTTTTTTGCCTTGATCGATGCCGTTCAAATTCGCCTGCAAGGAGTCGAAACCGGAATCCCGGTTCAATGGGTTCAGGCGCTGCCTTACCTTGTGACGATCATTGCTCTGGCTGGATTTTTCGGGCACAGTCGAGCTCCGAAGGCACTGGGACAACATCTCTCTCAAAGATAAAAGAATAGATAAGAGGTTCTGCATGAAATCCGTTTCTCTTGCGCTGACCGTTTTCGCGATGGCTTTGCCTGGCATGTCTCTGGCTTGGGGTGGCCGCGGCCATCACACGATCTGCGACGCCGCCTCTTTCCTGGTTAAAGAAAAAGGACTACACGATTACCTCCAGGCAAAGCCGCATATGATGGGTTACCTGTGCAATATCCCGGACATCTACTGGCGTGATATCGACACCGAACGCGTCGGCGACGCCACCCACTATGTCGATGTCGAGCTTTTAGGAATTCCGATGAAGGATATTCCACTGGATTACAAAAAAATCGTCGCCGAATTCACTGACAAGCAAAATCCGATCAAGCCTGAAGCCAAAATCAAATCGATTCCGAAAGAATTCGGTTCGAACTGGTGGCGTGCCGATCAATTCTACCGTCGAGCCACCTCAATGGCAGAAAAATGGAAGGCAGCCGCGGCCCCTGCCAATTCGGCTGAAGAGCAAGACAACGGTTTGCCTTTCAATCAGTATGCCTATGACTTCACGGTGAATCTGGGATTGATGGGACACTTTGTTGGCGACAACGGACAGCCTTTTCACTCGACAGTCGATTACGATGGCTGGATGAGCGGACACGGCGGCATCCACGCTTATTACGAAGAAACGTTGGTAGCGGCCCAGCCTGAAGATCTGACGATCAAAGTGATCGAGAAAGCGCGCGAACTGCAAAAAGCCGAAAAGCGCCATTCATTTATGGTGGGAGACACCGTGACTGGGCGAATGAAAGAGCTGGCTTTGATCGCTAATTCGGAACTGAAAAAGATCTATGACTTGGACAAAGTGAAAAAGCCATCGTCAGTTGTCGTTGAAAAAGGCATGTCACTGAAAACTCCGGCCGAGCGCGAATCCGCCGAGAAGCTGGCTCCAAAGTTTAGAAGCCTGATCATTCAAGATATGGCTCGCTCGGCCGCTTTGCTGGCAAAATTCTGGGATGAAGCCTACGTTGAAGTCGGCCGACCGAAATTGACCGCACACAAAAGCTATCGCTTCCCAATTCAGCCGGAATTTGTTGCTCCAGATTACTTCGAAACCAAAGAGGCACCGAAAAAATAATGACCGGGTTGCTTTGGATCTGGCTTAGCATTCAATCAAAGGCCCATATCATGGGCGTTGCCAGCTGGTGTGTCGCCAACTCGCCCGTGCATTTTGAATGTCAGTTTGAAGATCACGATCTGTGTGAGAAAGAAGCCGAAAAGCGCAGCAAACATTTCGAAACTTGGCAGTGCGTCCCCTATCCTATGGATTTCCGAAATATTCCAAAGACTGGGGAGACACCTGTCAACGCCTCCCCCGAGAAAAAATAATCTAGTAAGCAGTTCGTCCCGAAAGATCGATCAGATAAGAAAACTCGCGATCTCCACCGGCTCCAGGCCGACCTTCATCGCCTGGCGATCCTTCCATCATATTGATTGCATCGTGCATTTGAGGTGAACCTTTACCTCCAGGACCACCAAAGCCGCCAACGCCGGTTTCAATTGTTCGGTAAATCGTCAGGCTGTGTGCCTCAGAAATCTTCATTTCAAAGTTTCCAGAATTCCCACCGCGATAGCCGTCGCCTCCACGGCCGCCCTTAATCCCTCGGCCCATTCCATTCACAGGTCCGCCAGGCTCTTGCTCACTGTTATCTTGAAAACTAACCCAATCTTTGCCTTTTAAGCCCAACCCACCATGTTGTCCGCGCATTTCCATTGTGATCTTTCCCCGAGCCGTTCGAGCCTGTATTCGGACCGAACCACCCGAGCGCCCCGCACTGCCTTGTTGCGCTTGAAATCCAGACCGGAAACTTCGGATCATTCCGCCATCTGAAACTAAAGCATCTATCTCGATCCACAAATTGAATCCATTTGTTGTGATGACCCCTTGAGAGGTTAGAAAAAATCGACCATCAATTCCTGTCCAAGCGGCATCCGCCGTCAGCTGAATTTCGCTATTGATAACGAAGTCTTTTGGAATGTGAACCGAATAGCTAGCTTGAGCATCCATCTCCCCTTCATGAATCACACCCAGCTCATAGTCATAGTCTTTGCCTGATTCGACATTCTCATCGATGAAGGCTCCATCTTTGAGAACGATCGGAAGAAGTGTCGGTACATTTTCACCTTCTACAGAATGCAGTTTACGCTGAATCACCTGTGAACCTGCAGGAACCGGTAGCAGCACTTTATACTTCATGGCTTCAGGCAAAGCTTGAACGACAGGCTGTGGCCCCACTGGCCGGCTATTTGAACCTTTGGCAGAGTCAGCGCCGTTCTGAGATTCGCTCGAAGCAGGTGGTTGCCGAGAATCGGGTTCGTCAGCATCCGTGATTTTCACGCACGCAGGTAACAGCGCTAGAAGTCCGATAAGAAAAATTGATTTCATGATTCCTCCATCAGGTTAGACGGAGAAGGTTGCTAGCAATCTAAGTTCAAAAGGAAATGCTTTGATAAGAGAGTTCGGTTCCGAATGCCTGGCCGGGATCCGGATTTCGGACAAAAAAAAGCCCCACTGTTTCCAGCGGGGCTTTCGATTTTTAGCTTTAAGCCAAAATTAGAACATGTAAGTAACAGCTGCGTTTGCCAAGAACGAGTTGCCGTTCAAAGCCGCAGTGTTGCTGCTAGCAGCTTCCAAAGTTCCGTCCAGCATCAGCTTACCGAACTTCAAACCAGCACCAGCTGCAACAGTTGTGTTGTTGCTGATAGTGTCTGCTTCGTCAGCAGGAGAAACTGAAGTTGCAGTTGTTGTCTTTGTAGAACCCAAGATGAAGTTCTGAGTAACAGAAGCACGCAGAACCATCCAAGAAGCAGCATCAGCTTCGATACCAGCAGTTACTGGCAAAGACATTGAATCTGTCTTTGAATCTGTTGTGTTCTTGTCTTTCATAGTCGACATAGCCAATTTCGCTCCGTAGAAGAAATCAGCGCCGTCAGCTTTGTGAGAGTTCACAACACCCAAAGCATACTGTGTGTTTTCGTAGTCGTGAGCAACTGTACCACCAGTGCCAGTCTCTTCTTTTCCACCGTTCATGTCGGCCAAGAGAGAGAAAGTCAGAGTGTCCATGCTGTAAGTTGCATTCAGGTTGATTGCAGACTTACCTTTGAAATCAACTTCTGAACCAGTTGTTTCGTTCTTGTAAGTGTTGGTCAGACCCAAGTTCAAACCAGCATCCCAGTTAGAAGCAGTCACACCAGCGCTCAAGCCCATTGCACCCTGCTTGATTTTCGCAGTCTTTTTGTCTGAGTTTGAGTACAACAGACCAGCACCCCAAGCCAGGTCTCCAGCTTTAGAGCCGTAGAACAAGTTGATTGGGTTTTCGTTCACCAAGTATGTATTCTGACGAACATCAGTGATCCATGAAGGTGTTGAACCCATGTAGAAACCGTAGCTAGCATCACCCATTTTGCGAGCGAAACCGCCTTCAGCGTGTGGGTTACCGATAGTCGCTTTAGTCGTACCGCTGTTTTTACCCATTTCGAAAGTCAGCCATTCGCCATGCTGAGTGATCTTAGACGCATTGGCGTGGATATCTTGGATATCTGCCAAGTGTGCCGAGTTGTTCAAAGCGCTCAGACGAGCTTTAGAAGCCATTGCAGGAGAAGCTACAAGAGCCAGTGCTGCTGCCATTACAAGTGTGTTTTTCATTAGTGTGTATCCTTTCAATTAAACTCTAAAAATTAAAACATGTAAGTCATGCCAAGGTTGGTCATCAGGTTCGCAGTGTTAACCTGACCAGCCGTAGCGTTTGTGGTAGCAGACCATGAACCGTCAGCAACCCATTTTCCAAAACGAAGACCCAAACCAGCTGCAACTTTTGTGTTGTTTTTGATTGTGTCTGTTTCATCAACACCAGCGCCCGCGCCATCGTCTGTCTTAGTTGAACCCAACAGGACGTTCTGAGTCGCAGAAGCACGCAATGTCAGCCAAGAAGCCGCATCGTATTCCATACCAACCATGAATGGCAGGTAAGTCGCAGTTGTCTTTGTGTCGATGTTCGCGTTGCTCATCTTAGATGTGAACATCTGAAGAGCGACACCGTAGAACCACTGTCCACCATCAATCTTATTGTGATCGATGACGCCCAAGTCTGTTTGAGTCGCTTCAACTTTCAAGTCATGCCAAGCAGTCATGGTCGCATTGGCTTGAGAGTTCTCATACTTGAAGCCATCCATGTAGTGGATTGCATACAAGTGCAGGTTTTCCATCTCGTAAGCACCTTTCAATTTGAAACCAGTTGTACCTTTGTACTTTGCACCAGTATCAGCAGCCAGTGAGTAAATTTCAGTGGCATCAATGATGTCATCGCCATCAGTATCGCCAGCCAGCAAGTTTGCCGCAGACGCACCATCAGCAGTGCTTCCCAGACCGACCAATGCAGAAGCCGACCAGTTGTCAGCGCGTGCACCGAAACGAGCGCCGAAAGCAGATTGCTTTTGAGCCGTCGTCTTCTTGTCAGAAGAAGAGTAGTTCAAAGCAGCGCCCCAGCTCATTGGACCTTTTTGAGCGTATTGCAATTCGATTGGATTTTCTTGCTGCAAGAAACCGAATGCCTTGCGCATTTTGTCTGTAAACGGAGATTTACGTCCCAAATAAGCGCCGTACTTTGCGTCGCCAGCTGAACGTACAAAACCGCCTTCAGCGTTTGGATTGTTCGTTGCAGACACGTCTGAATAAGTCGTTGTGCCTGGAACTACAGTCGGAGATGCCGCTGTGTTTGGTCCCGCTTCGAAAGTGACATAGTCGCCCATCAAAGTCAGGTCTGCAGGGTTGTCAAATACTGTCTGAGTGTCCACCAAGTGATCTGCATTTCCCAATGCATTCATGCGGGCCTTCGTTGCGAATGCAGGAGTTGACAAAGATGCCAAAGCTGCAATCAAAAGAAGTTTTTTCATTTGTTGTCCTTTCGTTGAATCAACAAGGTTGTTAACTTAATTCATATCTTTACACCTCAGATCGTAATGAGAGCCTCCATTGAGATCAAGCGGATTTGATTTTCGCCAATGCCGAGAAGTCGCAGCAGTGTTGCGAAATGTCCTCACCGGCTTGTTGTAAGAAAAGTGCAGCACTAAAAAAGAACAGAAAAGAAAGAGACTGAAAGGCAGTTGAATAATTGCTCGAAACCCAACACAGATGTGGGTTTCGAGCAAATTTAGATTTGTTTTCGATTTGCAATATGCCGAATATTTGTGCAGCGTGAAAACAGGCCTTTGTCATTCTGACCGCGCTCGATGCACCACGTTTAATTCGCTGGATTAAAGTCCTAACGCAGATACGCTTAATAGCAAAATTCGAAGGGATAAACCCCCTACATAACTCTTCTTTTGCGGATCTTAGGAGAATTTATCGAGACAAAAATTATGTCTCATAATATAGTAGATGTAATTTCATATGAGCGAATTCGATCTCTCGAATCTCATTCGCTTCATTTCCATATTCCCAGCGCGGACTTTCGAAATTTCCAGCCGCGTATCAGAAAACTCTCAGTATCCATATTCCGATTAACAAAATAATTAACAAAACAATTCAGACACGAAGTTTAACCATAAGATCTTGAAGACAAGACTTTCAAAACAAGAAGATAATTTACATCAATGAAAAAGCAATTTCTGCAAGGAATGATCAAACGACACCCAGATGGTTTCGGATTTTTTATTCCTGAACAAAGTGAACACCCAGACGTTTATATTCCACGACATTCAATGAAGGGCATCATGACTTACGATCGCGTGATGATTGAAGCCTTTCCTGAAAAAGGCACCCAACGCTTTCGCGGCGAGATCATGAAGGTGCTGGAAAGAGGCACCAAATCTCTGGTCGGCACCTATCACAAGCTCAATGAAAAAACCGGCCTGATCCGTGATGAAGGCAAAGGCTGGGGCGAGGACATGCGAGTCCTCGTCGAACAATCCATGGGAGCCAAGAACGGAGAACTGGTCGCAGCCGATATCACCAGCTACCCTGGCGACAAAGAGGGCTTTCAAGGCAAAGTCACCTCGGTCATCGGCAACGCCTTAGACCCGCTGACGGATATCAAGCGCGTGTTGATGCAAAACCATATTCCTCATCAATTCCATCCCGATGTCGAAGCTGAGGCGGAACATTTTACCGAGCAGGTTTCCGATGCGGATATGAAGGGGCGCCAGGATCTCCGTCACCTGAACTTCATCACCATTGACGGAGCAACGGCGAAAGACTTTGACGATGCGATTTTCGTCGAAAGCAATTCACAGGGATTCAAACTATATGTGGCAATCGCAGACGTCAGTCATTATGTCAGACTGGGAACAGCGATTGACCGCGAAGCCTACGAGCGCGGGACCAGTGTTTACTTCCCGAACTTTGTGGTGCCCATGTTGCCCGAAGTTCTTTCGAATGGTTTGTGCTCTTTGAATCCGCACGTTCCGCGCTTATCCTTGGTTGCGGAGATGCAGTTGGATTTCACGGGCGAACCCAAGCACAGCAATTTTTATGAAGCTGTGATCGAATCCAAAGCTCGTGTGACCTATGGAGAAGCCCAGGAAGTCATCGATGGCAACGAAGTTGAGAAATTAAAGCATGTGAAAGCTGAAATTTTGCTGGGTGCGGATCTGGCCAAAATTTTAATGGCCCGACGATTTAAAGAAGGATCTTTGGATCTGGAAATTCCGGAAACCCAGATCGTGATCGACAGCGCCGGCAATCCAACGGACTTTATCAGGTCCGAGCGCCTGTTTGCTCACCGCCTGATTGAAGAGATGATGTTGGCGGCCAATGTAGCGGTTGCAACCTTCCTTTCTTCGCAGGATATTCCGGCCATCTTCCGCATTCACGAATCTCCAAATGAAGATGCGATTGCCATGCTGGAGAGATATCTCCACAACTTTGGAAGCCGCGTGCAGGTGACCGCACAAGGTAAATTGCAAAAGCGATTGACCCGGGCTTTGCAAGAGTTTGAAGGCAAACCCGAAGCGCAGATCTTGAATATCCTGGCCCTTCGCTCGATGAGCCAAGCCAAATACAGTGCGGACAATGTCGGCCACTTTGGTTTGGGTTTCGAGTACTATACACACTTTACTTCACCGATTCGCCGTTATCCGGATTTGATCGTGCATCGCCTTTTGAAATCGCAGATCATGAAAAATTCCGGCTATAAATCCATTGGCGAAGACGATTTACAAACAGCGGCGACCATGTTGTCGGCTTGCGAGCAACGATCGGTCAAAGCCGAGCGGCAGTTCCAGGCGATAAAAAAGGCCCGCTTTATGCAAAAATTTGTCGGGGAAGAGTTTGAAGGGATCATCAGCTCGGTCACGAAGTTCGGTGTATTCGTTTTGCTTCGCAAATTTGAGGTCGACGGTTTGATCCGGGTTGAGAACCTCAGCCGTGAAAAGCTCGAATTCGACGAAGATACTTTGACACTTGTGGGTCGAAAAACTGGACAGACATATGCGATTGGCGACCAACTGCTTGTTCAGGTGGCTGGTGCTGATTCAGATGCGGGCCAAGTGGACTTTCAATTGGCGGGCGAGCCGCTTCGAGCGACAGCAGAGAAACAATTCTCTAGTCGCAGTCGTTCGGCAAAAAAAGAACGACAGGGTCGTTTCGAAAAGCCAGAACGTGGTGGCAAGGGAAAGCCTCGGCATGAGCGTCCTGATCGCCAAAAAGAAAGCTACGGTAAATTTGCCAAGAACGAACGAAGCGAACGAAATGCTCCCGCTCGCTCTCGGTCGGATGTAAAGCCAATTCAGAAATCGAGAAAAGCTCAGGCCATGGATCGCATGGAAGAAAAGGTCTTTGAATTTTTGACCGAGGCCAATTCAGAAGCGCAGGACAAAGGACAATCCTTTGATCCGGAAAAACATTTGCAACAGGCCATGAAGAAATGGAAAGCGCGAATGGGCGTTGGCGATTCACAGCCTCAGGCACGTTCTCAGTCGCAATCTGAAGAAAGAAAGCCGAAAGCTCAAGGTAAGGCTTTCTTTAAGAAGTTCCGCAAGAATGACAAAGGCTCCGGCGGAAAATCTTCTGGCGGCGGAGGCAAGAAAAGTTCCAAGCAAGGTCGACGTAAATGAAGATCCTCTCGACGGGCCGGCAAATCGGCCGAACATTGAAGAACGCGTCCCGCCTGCGGGTGATCGTCAGTGTTTTCGCCCGCCATGGCTTCTACAATATCGCCGAGCGTATCAAGCTCGGCCGATTTGTGCTCGAGCGCCTGACACTTTCAAGTGACGACGAAAGATATTCGACGGCGGAGCGGGTCCGCATGAGCTTTGAAGAGCTTGGTCCCACGTTTGTAAAACTGGGCCAACTGCTGGCTTCCCGTCCCGACTTGGTTCCCGAAGATTTCGTGCAAGAATTTTCCAAACTGCACGCAGAAGTGAGGCCGCTGCCCTTCGAGGTGATTGAAACAGTCCTCAAGGAAGAGTTCGGTCCGCATTTGCACGACCACTTTCAATCCTTTGATCCGCAACCTTTGGGATCAGCCAGTATCGCCCAGGTTCACAAAGCGGTCCTAAAAGATGGCACCCAAGTGGTTGTCAAAGTTCAGCGCCCGGGAATCATTCACACGATCAACGAAGATCTGAATGTCTTGTATTTCCTGGCCGAGCTTTTGGAAAAGTACGTCGAGGAAACCCGAACTTTCAATCCTGTGGGGATTGTCGACGAGTACTTTAAGACATTGGATCTCGAGACGAACTTTGTGGTGGAAGCCAATAACATCCGCCGGTTTGCTCAGAATTTTGCCAATGAACCCAAAGTCCGAATTCCTAAGGTCTATTTTGATCTGACCACCGAGCGCGTCCTGACCATGGAAGCACTGACGGGAATTCCGCTGAGCTCGGATCAGGCTTTGAAACAGCCGGGCGTCAATCCGGAAGAGATTATCAAGCTAGGTTTGAAAGTTTACCTGAAGATGGTTTTTGCCGATGGATTGTTTCATGGCGATTTGCATGCCGGGAACTTTTTTATTTTTCCGGACAACTCGATTGGCTTGATCGATTTTGGTGTGGTCGGCCGATTGAATGGAAAAACCCAGTCATCAATTGCCAATATGCTGCTGGCACTTTCAAAAGAAGACTATGAACGTTTGGCTCACGAATATATTGATCTGGCCCCATTTAACGACAAAGTGAATGTGGATCTTTTTGCTAAAGATTTGCGAGATCTGGTCGCGCCTTTCTTTGGATTGACCATGAGAAACGTCAATCTGGGAAAGATCCTGTTGAAATCATCGTCGATCGCGTCCCGCCATCATGTGCAGGTGCCGACCGAATTGATGTTGTATTTCAAATCTCTGGTTTCGATCGAAGGCCTGGGTAATAAAATTCAGCGCGATTTTGATTTTCTCGAACACACCCTGCATTTCGCCGGCGACTTGCTGAAAATGCAGTACGATCCGAATCGGATGATGCAAGATCTGGGACAATTGGCGCGCGAATCGCGCTCGTTGATCAATAGCCTTCCCCGTCAGCTGAATTTTCTTTTGCGCAAGATCAACAGTCCCCAACACCGATTCAAATTGCAGATTGATGACATTCAGGATCTGAAACGATCTGTGGAGATTTCGTTTAATCTGATGTTCTTGGGCCTGCTGATGGGATCGCTGATTGTCAGTGCGTCTTACATCTATGTGCACGACAAAGAAAATCTGATCTATGGAGTTCCAACCCTGAGCTTTATTGGATATTTGTTCGCGGGCGTTTTAGGTATTGGTGCCTTCTTTAACTATATTCGCAAGTAAGGGAATCTATGATTCAAACTTTGACCTATGAACTGTCGATTCTGGCCAAAGCCGTTCAACACAAGAATCTTTCGGCAGCGGCGGTTCATGTGGGCCTCAGCCAACCGCAGCTTTCGCGATTGGTCGGAAAAATTGAATCGGAATTGAAGATCGTGCTTTTAGATCGCAGTGCCAGACGGAAATCCGGATGGACCCAGGTAGCACACGATCTGGCGCTGACCTTCACAAAAGGCATTGGTCGCCTGCAGTCTGAAATTATGGCTGTAGCCCAAGATAGCGAAACGACCGAGCTGCGAATCGGGACCCTGGAAGGTCTTTCGGAAATTGCCATGCAGTTCACCGAGCAGTGTTTTAAAAAACTGAAAATTCAAACGGCCCATCTGGATGTTTTGGAATACCGGGAACTGGATTCGCAGTTCTTAAGCGGAAACCTGGATATCATTTTCACCGCGCGCATTCCGAGCAAACAGAAATTCAAATACGAACTGGAAGTCGGCTACCAGCAGATCGATCAGATCTCGACCAACAAAGATATTCGCGTCTTGGGAAGTTTCGAGTATTCGGCCTTGGATAAAAAAGAATTGGAAGGCGTGAAGAACGTTCTGGTCAGCAACTCGCTGTCACTGCGAAGGCATTGGCTGCAAGAAGTTGGCGGAACAGGTGCCCTTCCGGTCGATGCCAAGAAGGGCCGTGGCAAAGGCCACTTCCCGATATTTCTTTTGGGAAGCGACCTGCTCAGTCCGAAACTTTGGGCTCAGATCGCCGAGCTAGCCGCTATTTAGTCGGCATGGACTACTGCAGTGGCTCTGTGACTTTCGGTTTATTTGCCAAATACTGTTCATTTGGAATCGGTGTTGGATCCAATTCAGAAACCACGAATTCATACTCGGCGGCAATGCGTCCCTTCTTACGAAGGAAATCATCGACACTGAGTGCTGTTGCGATTTCAGCGATACCAAAGCTTTTTGCGTACTTGTGCTCACTTAAGTCGATGCGGAACATATCTCCAACCCAGCCGATCGATGCCAGCTGTGCCGAGCCTTTCGCCTGAACCAATGAAGCCTCATAGCCTTCTTGTTTCAAAACTTTGATGGCATCTGCGCGATTTCTCACAACGCCTTCTGGTCGCATCGCTGCCGCGATCATTTCCAGAGGCCAAACGGTTGAGTTCTCATCTTTTTCACTGCTCCACAATGCGGCTGCATTGTAGGAAGTGGACTTCATATCACGGTTTTTTTTCAGATTGTTCTGAAGAACCACTCGCTCAAGAGCCTCTTGCAGCGCTACATCTGGGACTGTGATTTTTGTTTTGTATTCCAGAAGAGTATCGGCAAAAAATCGATTGATGGAATTATTGTGAATGCCGGGGCCTCCACCATTGCGCGAGCAATGATCCAGCAAATGGACGATCACCCACTCGCCCACTTCGGGGTTCGCCTTTGGGTGGTTTCGGAAAATCAAACCGATATGTGAATAATCCAGTGGGCGCTTGTCGAATCTCTTGACGAGATCCGGCTGAAAGATTTGAAGATTCTTGCTGTCGCCCGAAGGATCCGGATTGTAAACGAGGCTTTCAACAAATCCGTCAAGCGTTGTGTGATTTCCGTATTGGTCCACTCGCTTCAGCAATTGAACACGGTCCATATCGGTGCCGCGACGTTGGATGATACCGACTGTGAATTTGCGACCGGCACGAGCTTCCAGCTCTTCCATTTCGCGGATTTTCTGACGTGTGATCAAAGCCATTTGTTTGGCGTTGTCCCACAGATTGGTTGGCAGCGGTTCGCAATCGGCTGCCAGGGCTGTCGTGACGTGAAACGCCACCAGAAGGACGGCTATTAAAGTCCTCATAATTCCCCTCTCTCTCCTGTTTTAACTTTCAGTACACTCGTGGTTCTTTTAGGTCTTAGGTTCTAAAGGATCTCGATGGTCAAAAAAAAAGCCCGGTTGCCCGGGCTTTTTTGAATCACTGAACTACTCGAGTTCGTTAACGTCGTTAACCGCAGCTTTTCCAGCTTCGATGATCGCCATTAACAAAGTTGAAGTCGCTTTGATCGGGTGGAATTCCAACAACTGGATCGCACCAGTTCCAACTTCACGAGACAATACGAAAACGCCTTCAGAAGCACGAGTCAGGATGAAGTTTTCGCCTTTAACCAAGCCCATTGCCAAAGCAGTTGGGACGCGAACAGAAATGCGCAGACCTTGAGCTACGAAGTTCAGAACTTTTGAATCAGTTGAACCGATTGTTGAATCGATGCTGTTCAAAGACATTTGACGAGAAGATTTGATTCCGCTCTTCAAAAGATCGTTAACAGAAGCAACTGTGCTTTGTGAAACAGCGAAAGTTGACTTCGTCATATCGATCGAAGTTTCGATGCCGACAACTGAAGCGTCACGTGATGCCAAAGAAGCATCGATTGATTGACCGATTGAACCGGCCAGAGCCATTGATGATACGAACATTGTCGCTGCCATCATTGCTACTACTACTTTTTTCATGGGATCTCCTATTGGGGTATTGGTACGTTCTGTACGCAATGGTTTGGGTTAACATTTGTTACAGGAGATTCCTTTAGCAAAGACATGACCGAGAATTGGTCCAAATGCCAAATCAATCATTTCAGTAACCTACCGGTCATGCATGCATAAATGCGCTGTCGAAATCTCTGATAGGGGACCAAAATTGCCAACTTTGGCGCAATTAGAATATTTTCTTATTAACTCGGCTTTAACGTAGGCTGATTAGGCCAGATCGAATTCCTTCTATTTGGCCCCTGATTACGGGCTGATTTCAGGGCCTAAAATACTGTTCCAAGCAGGCCTTTTAAGGATTGCGATTTTCCTTTGAGTAACCCAGAGTTTTAGCATAGATAGGCCGTTCGACCTTAAATATCGGGGGTATATATGAAATCAATCCGTCTTCTGATTACTGGATTGTCTCTGTTTTTCTCTGTTCAATTGCTGGCTCAACCAAGCCCATTCAGCAATCCTTTGATCCGCACTTGCAATGTCACCGGCGGCGTTTTCCACGTCATTAAATTGGATGAAGACCAAGTCGGTTTCTGCCAATACGGAAAATCAATGATCGATGCTTTGACTGTGATGGATTCAGCAACAGCTCGTTATGAAAGTGCTGCGAAACTGGCGGCCTTGGGTGCAGAAACTGATTGCGAGTCCGCTGCGGGTGAAGCTGTTGCCACCGAAGATCTGGATGGCGCGAAATTCAACCTCTGTGTATTTGAAGATGGCTCGATCATCGAAACAGAAACGCTGGCGCGCGGATCAGCCGATGCGGACAACGCGGCTTTGGTTCAGGCTTTGAACGTCAAGTTCTAAGAACTCACTTCCTTCCAATATCTAATTTGCATTCCCACTTAGAAAAGCACCTCATCCAGGTGCTTTTTTATTTGGATTCTGACATAGGTCGGGATTTCACCGGGCTCAGTGGGTCCATGCCTCTGTTCTTGCTAAACTGTTGAGAGAATGAAACGTTTCAACATCCCAATTCTCCTCATTTTTTTGTTTCTATTTTCAGGTTATTTGAGCTCGGCCTCGGAAGTGGACAATTTCTCTAGCGCCAATAAGAAATATCTCGATGCAACAGTCATGACGAACAATCTGATCAATATATATCTGCACCAACTTGCGGAAAAGACAACCACTTGCGATCGCCAAACTTTACTGACCAACGCACGCTACTTAATGGATACGAATTTTCCGCGAATTAATAAAGACCTTGTGAAACTCATTTATAGCGAGCTCCCCGCTTTTGATCCGACAAAAGGTGAAGTGATGTCGCATCCAGCCTTACAGCCAAAAAAAGAACTCAAAGGCTCTGAGACCGTTCATGCCGAGTCGACTGAAACTATCAACAGTCCGAAGCAAGCCGAAACAGTCGATGCGACCTCTGAAAAAAAGTCTGCCGAACCATCTATCAAAATCCTATCTCCCGAAGAGCAAGAACATTATCTCAGAGCTCATAATAGCCTGACATCGCCGCGCAAAATCTATGTTGGCTTTCAGGCACCTCGGTATCGTGGGTGTTGCTCGTCAGTTGTGGAAGTTGCCGGTACAAAAATGGGAATCGATAAGATCGATCATTTTTTAAGTAACGGCTTCTTTTTGTTTCTCGAGCACACGACGGACCGAACTCCTCCAAACAATGGCGGCGAGGATGCTTGGCCTCCACCCGAACCTGTTATCCGGACGGAAGAACAGCGCAAGAAAGATGCCTTGAAGTTCAATACATTTTCAGAGGAGGCAAGCTGGGGGCTTTCAGGAACCGGGATCAAGTCCTACGGGGATATGGCGGCTAATTACCAAGGATACCAATTCTATAAAGAGTTAATCGATGGCAACAATCCCTATCTCAAATGCAAAGATGGCAAATGGACTCAGAACCGAGAATTTAACATTACCAACTACGCCGATGATTCCTGGAATGAGGCGATCAACTGCTCTTCGTTCAATTCGGAAGAAAACCGCGATATCGTTTTCAAAAATATGAAGGCCATGGGAATCGAGAGCTGTCCGATTTCACCTGAGTCATGTGCCGCCCTGACAAAGAAGTATGGCGAAGACGGCAAAAACTTTTTGCATCCCAAATGCCGTGACCCTCAGTCAAAGCACACGTTCGTGGAAAAAGCCCAAAGCAATTTGGGAGAAGTGATGAAGTTTATCGAATTCAAAGATTTAATCAACGGAGCCAAAGGTGCGATGTAAAACTCTATTTCTCGCTTTGACCATTATGTCAGCAGTGGCAAACGCACGTGTTCAGCTCGACACTTCCATCCAGACATTTGTTTCGAAGGCGAAGCGCTCGGTTAGCAATGTCTCGAATATTCAAATAGCGCAAAAAAAATTCGAAGGCTTTATCGGTTGTGGAAAGCAAATCGGCTCCAGTATGGTGTTGAACGATTCGCCAGCTTACCGATGTGTTGAGCAGTTTCTTCATCCCGATGCAGGACCTGGAAACATTCTGAATTACTTGATGTGGCTGCAGCAGGATTCGAAAATCTCGAAGTTAGGTGCTTGTCCGGATAAGGAGCTGAAGCTCATCGAGTTTTTGAAGACTGACGATCTCGGTATTTACTATTGTTTTCTCGAGAAGTCAGAGCAAACCACGAAGACCGGGATTATTCAATTTCGCCTTAAACAATCTGATCCTCTGATCTACGAAATCAAACTTCCTTAAGGATTGACGTTTAAAAAATCAAAAGGCCGGATCCTCATCAAGGGTCCGGCCTTTTTCGTTTTGAATACTTTGTCTTACAGTCGACCTATTAGCCCAACAGCTTCAATGCCAGCTGTTGCGAGTTGTTGGTCTGAGCCAGGACGGAAACCGCTGCTTGTTGCAGAATATTGTTTCTCGTCATCTCAGTTGTCTCAGCAGCGATGTCGGCGTCGCGGATTCGGCTGTTGGCGGCCGAGTAGTTTTCGTCGGCGACCTTCAGGTTCTGCGATGTCGAAACCAGGCGATTTTGGAGCGCACCGAAGTTGGCTCGAATCGCGTTGACTGAAACAAGGGCGTTATCCACCACATCCAAACTCATCTGAGCCGCTTCTTTGGTTGCCACCGTCTCGACCGTCAGTCCCAGCGATTCCAGCGTCGAGTTCGCCGCGGAAGCGTTGAAAGAGATTCGGTCTTGGAAAGGGTTGTTCTTCACACCGACTTGGATGTCGATGACTCCGCCCGTTCCATTCAACAGATCGTAACCGTTGAAGCTTGTCGATTCTGTAATACGCTGAATCTCGGACTTGAGCTGCTGATACTCGACATCCACGAACTTTCTTTCCGTGTCGCCGACTGTATCAGAAGAGGCCTGAACCGCCAGTTCGCGCAAGCGAATCAGCATATTCGAAACTTCGTTCAAGCTTCCCTCTGCAACCTGCACCAGCGAGATACCGTCATTCGCATTTCGATCCGCTTGTCTGTATCCGCGGATCAGCGCTTTGAGGTTTTCGCTGATTGCCAATCCTGCCGCATCATCTGCCGCCCGATTGATTCTGTTTCCTGAACTTAAACGTTCGAAAGAACGATCCAAGTTCAACTTCGTACCCACCAAGTTCTTCTGGGTATTCAGTGAGGCCACGTTTGTGGCAATTCGTAATCCCATTTCTATCCTCCTTGCATACCTGAATCCTCCTTGATCCGCGCCATCCCTTGGCGTTAAGTCACATCTTGTGACTGTTGTTATTTATTTTTCAGAAGTGCAAATACACCTCTAGGAAAAAAATCGGCATATCACAGAGATTTTTTGAGTCCAGATTTTGTGTGCTGTTTGTTTTTTTGAATGCACGCGCATTTTGTTGCGCGAACGAAGATTCACATCGAATTTTTCGCATGCACGAAAAATTCCGATTCTCCATCGGCTTTGAAGCCATGACTGGAGCAAGTTTCGAGATTGCTCTGCTTTTTACAGTATGCAAACTCAGGCAAGACGAACTTGTCGCTTCCTTTTTTCTTCCGCGAATTTTCATTCGCAGTTTTCTTTTTTCACTCCCCTGCTTGCAGGTTCGTGATTTCAATACGGTCACTCGTCTCACGACGTTCCATGAAAAAGTACGGTGTACTTTTCATTGTTCTTTCATCCTCTACCTTCGATCGCTCGAAGACTCTCGGATCTTTGGTCCCCTCTTCTTGACCCTTTTCTCGACGCAACGCTTAGAGAAAAGTAGCCAGGCGCCTTCCTAAATGGGTTGGGAGCTTGCGCTCCCACCCGGCGCAGGAAACAGAATTTACAATAGCGTAGCAATAAGAGGCTTTAGCTGAATTCTTGGGATTTAGGGTGATAAAGACCTAAGTTCCAAGGACATTCTTTGGTTGATCGAATCAGGTGAGCTCAATCTTAGAGCTCACTTTTCAATTAACCTTGGAACGTCTTATTCAAGAGGCCAAGTGCTAAATTCGCTGACTGGT
>CBIHPB010000014.1:0-20189 GCA_966211485.1 uncultured Bdellovibrio sp. | reverse complement strand
CAGCTTAGATAGAAGATCAGAAGCCATGAGAATCTCGATTATCAACGACAATAAAAAAGCCCGCTTCGACTATCACGTCGTGGAAACCTTTGAGGCGGGCTTGGTGCTGACCGGAAGCGAGGTCAAATCCTGCCGCGCCGGTCAGGCACAGCTGAAAGATTCCTACATCTCCTTTATCGGCGACGAAGCCTTTCTGCAAAACGCTCATATCGCGGTCTACAAAAACTCAAGCTACAACAATCACGCCCCCGAGCGTCTGCGAAAGCTTTTGCTGAACCGGCGTGAGCTCGAAGAAATCTACGGAGCCCTTCGCGAGCGCGGTCTCACTTGCGTTCCGCTGAAAATGTATTTCAAAGACGGACGAGTCAAAATTGAGATCGCATTGGTGAAGGGGAAAAAGCAGCACGACAAGCGTGAGGCGATTAAGAAGCGCGACGTTTCGATGGAGATGAAAAAGTCTCTGCAGCGGGCGCGACGTTAGGATCTTTTTTGTTCAGGCCCAATTGGCCACGTTTCAATTCAATTAAATTCTAGCCGGAAGTCTGCGGCAGGACTAAATCTTTGAATCGTAAGCTCTAAGCGGGAAATTGGAGATTTGAAGCCTACTGTAGGGGCGGGAAAGCTTGGATCATACATGGGTAAGTGCTTTTAATCCGCCTTAGACCTCATAAGCGCATGAAGCACCAAACGAAATACCTGTGAATTGAGAATTGCTTCGCCATTTTCTTTCAAATACTTTTCGAGCAGTTCGTTTGATTTCAAGTCGTATGTATTTGTCCTGTAGTACTCATCAAAAGCTCCCAAAGCTGAAATGCAATACATGCCACGCCTCGAAGGCGAGTGGCATCGGTCTTGAAATCTTCCTCTTAAATAGGTCCTAATCCCAGCCAAACCGGCCGGGATGGCCTGCTTTGATGTTTAAGGAGTTGACAGGTGAAAATCAAAAAACGGAATCTCATCGCTTTTGGACTGATGATGGCTTTTTCCAGTCTCTCATTTGCGATGCGATCAGGCACGCTGATCTACAATCTCTCCAGTCAGATCACTTTGACCGTGACGATCGAAGAGCGAGAAAATCGCGACTATATTTTATTTTACCTCAATGACTCCCGGCCCAATGGGGTCAAGAATTGGAGATTTGATTTTCTGGGCATAGGAAACTCGAACATGGTTCAGAAAATAAAATTTCCAAAACCCGATTATCACTCTGAAAACCTGGATCCGGTCATTGAATTCGAAGAAAATGGCGATCTCGCCCGCAATCTCAAAAGAGGCGGTAATTTCATCTATGATATGGTTTCCTGGAATCATTATAGTGGTGGCTGGAGTCAGGATACGACCATCTATCCAGTCAAAAAGATCATTCGCGAACAAAATCTAGCTCGTCACAGTCTACGGGAAATCCCGGGAATCGAAAACTCAACCAGGCATATTGCTGTTCGCGAAGTTGATCGATCTGGCGAGCCGATTATTTCAATCGCTTATGTCCAAAAAGATGGAAGCTATGTTTACCAATATTTGCTTGGGGACACGGATGGACACTACGAACTCAAAGGTCCATATATGGATCTTTACTCGATGCCGGATAAATGGACAGTCGAAAAATATGATAAGCCAAGGCTCCTTTTGGGTGGATCTTTGCTCTTAGAAAGTCCGTTTTCGGGAATGGGGTCCCGGCTTTACCTTGAAAGTCTGGTCAGGGGAGAAGGAAAATTTCCCGTATTCACTTACTCTCTCAATACACTCGGAACAAAAAATTATATTGCGGATCTGGACAAGACTGTCTCTAAGCCAACGAAGTGGACGATCGTTGACAACGAAGGCAATAAAGAAGTCGTCGAAATGAAACCGGATGAGTTTCGGCGTTCAGTCAACTTTCCAGCTCTTTCAGAGAAAGCGCTTGAAGAGCGAGCGAAGACCGCGGCCGACGATGTGATGGAGAGATTGAAGGCCATATCTTCGGTCCCAGCTCCTTCTGACGGTGCGGACGGTTCCAAGAAACCCTATGACGATCTGATGGCTCGATTGGGTGTGAAAATGCGAATTTGTCGCCAAGCTCAGCGCCGTTAACTAATCTTGGGAAAGTGCTTTTATCCGCCTTAGACCTTTAAGAAGCGCGACGTTTCGATGGAGATGAAGAAGTCTCTGCGGCGGGCGCGACGTTGGGATCTTTTTTATTCAGGCCCAGCTGGCCACGTTTCAATTCAATTAAATTTTTCAGAACCATATAAGTCTGACGATCCCGTGGATCCAGTCCCAAAGATTCCAAGGATTCCAATTCCTGTTGCGTGTGCATGCGAAGGCTTCGATAAAGATAAGAGTAAGTACTAGCCAATGACTGAAATTCGTCCGACGAGCGAATGTGGAAATCCTGCGAGCTCCAATCACCCAAGGTGATTTGCTTCATGTGACGCTCAAGTGCCCATAAAGGTCCAGCAATCAGTGCCATGATCTTCTTGGTCAGCCAATAGCAAAACATCGATGAGAATATCACGGTGAATACGATCAATCCGAAGAGCAGAGCTTTTTCCCGCTCGAGATGGTTCAGAAGTTCTGGACGAATATCATAGGCCAGCTTCTGGAAGATCTCGTAATTCTGCTGAACAAAGAAAGCGCAGGGAAGCACGAAAAGCGAGAAGGGACCTAGGATCGCCAACAGGAAATAAGCGGCGTAACGTCGCTGAAACTGCTGATAAAGACTTTGCATGGATCTTTGAGTGGACTGCAGGCGCTCGGCTTGTTGCTCGAACTTCGACATGCGCTGCCGGTTTTTCTCAAAAAATCTTCGACCGTAGATCATCAAAGATCTTATCGTTGTTTCATTCTGAAACTTGAGGGAAACTGGACCTGAAAAGACCAATCCGGTCCCGACCAAAGTCGGCCCTTTTGCGAGGACAAATGTCAGATCACAAATCAGTGGTCCTGCAGCAAGAGAAAGGGCCAAGTTTTCGGCCAAAAAGTCCGAAACAAAGAAGTCAGGATTTCGGTCTCAAGAGGTGTGAAATGAAAAAAACAATCAGCGCACTTTCAGTTTTGCCAGCACTGTTGGCATTGACCGTCGCCTGCTCTTCCGAGACCAAAGCCCCGGACAATGCTTACCGAGCTTCTCAAGATGGCCGCCCAATGGTTGACGACAATTTTTCTCTGCAAGCCGACCGAAACGCGTTGGACGATATGCGAGCCGGATTTCCACCCGATAAAAAACGTGAAAACGACGAGCTTGCGCTGATCTTGGGGATGATGAACGAAACCAAGAAGTCTCCATCCGAAGTTCGCGCCCAATTCGACACAGCTTTGCGTAAAAAACGAAGCCTATTCGATAAAGACATCACCAAAGAGCGCGAAACTTTCACTAAAGAAGAACGCAAAAAACGCGAAGACTTCTTGAAAGCACAACGAGATGCTCGCGAAACCTACGGTCACGCCAAACACAGCCGCGAAGAGCGCAACGAGTTCTTCAAAGACTTGGATGGCAGACGCACGGAATTCTTTTCTGTCGAGCGCGACAAGCGCAATGATTTCGAATCCGATATTCGCGAGCGCCGCAAAAACTTCGAGGACTACGCCCGCGAAAAACAGAACGAATTCAACCAAGAGCACCGGGCCTACACCAAGCGCTACGACGATTTGAAAAAGCAAGAGCGCGACAATGCGAAGGAAAAATCTTCATCGGGTTCGGGTAATAGCTCTAGCGCCACAACTCTGAACAATCCCTATGCAGATGAAGCTCAGGCTTTAGAAGCGGAAATCGAAGCCATCAAACAGCGCGCCGGGACTCAGCTTCAGCCAGGCGAATAGTTTTCGCTTCACACATTCATAACAATTCGAATTCTCATCACTAGTTCCAAACTCTGGTGTCGCTTTGTTCGTAAAGACTCAAGTTGGAACTGCTCCTTTTTTTCAACTGGGCGCATCTCGCACGTCAAAACAAAATAGCAGCTATTAGAAACATTTATCGACTTGGTACGGACCTTGAAATACCGCCGACCGTTCGTTCAACACAACCTCTCTAGGAGTCAAAAATGAAAATGTTCGCTTTCGCTTCAGCACTTTTGCTAAGCACAATGTCTTTCGCTTCAACCGGTTCACATATCTTCAAAATCAAGGACGCAAAGTTCGATCCAAAATTGGGTCTGAAGAACGATGCTCCAGGTTCAATCACAGTGAACTATGACGAGCAAACAGTCTATATGCTTGTCGCCCGCCCAGGTGTTCCATGCGCCGAAGACCGCAATTGTCCAGTCGGTATGCCAGCTCCACTGATCGTAAAGTTGCCAATCACTTCGATCAAAACTGATAACTGTGGAATCAACACAGTGATCGCTCAAAAAGATCAACGCCCAGTTGATGGCATCTTGCAAAAGATCCAATTGGTCGATGCAACAGATGCAACTTGCCAGTTCTTCCGCGCTCCAGACCAGCCGGCAACTTACCAATCACGTGGCGTGAACATGTTGACTGGAAAAGAAACAAAGACAAACTCAAAAATGCTGTTGGTTCTTTCACAGCGAACAGAAACTCAAGAAGTTCAGCACGAAATTTCTTCCGGTGAATTGTTGCAAGGTTATCCTTCATTGGAAATCGTTGCCGGCGGAACTTTGAGCATCTCTGAAGAGATGGTCAAATTGAACGTTGGTCTTGCACTGAACTGCCCAATCGGCACAATGTGCCCAATGTACATGCCGGGTCCCATCCGCGCTGAAATGAAAATTCAAAGCATCGAGCGCTCTTTCTGCGGCGACAAAATCACGGCTCAATACGAAATGCGCGTTGTTGATGGTTCACATGTTCAAAAAGTTGAAATCACTGATTACACAAACGCGACTTGCGAAATCGTGACTCCACACTTGATGGTTGTTGAGTACACAGAGCAAAACAGCGGCCCAACTCAGCGTTATGCTGAACGTAAAGCTCGCTTCTTTGTAGATTCTCAAGCTCAGTAATTAGTTTCGAATCTCTCTCGGGTTTTCCGGAAAACCTTAAAGCCTGTCTGTTTCCCCAGACAGGCTTTTTATTTTTGAATCAACTAAGTGATTGTAAGTCCATCCCGCGGTTCGTAAACAAATCGGTGCCTTTTGTTAAGGTTGTGTTTGGATATTTTCCGCAAAAATCAGCTGACTGGTTAGACGCAGGGTAATGAGTACTTATATCCTTCAAGAAACGTCGAGCTTTGATCCAAATCTTGAGTGCTGAAGGCGACAATGATCGACACTTTCTGGCCCTCTGACTCCAAGAAGCGATCTGGACTTTCTAAACAGACTGAAATTGAAGAAGATTTTTTCTGGCAGTTCGAAAATCAACTTATGGAGGGGAAACTCGTGTTCAAAAAAAATTTCTTGAGAGCTCTGATCGCAACAACCGTCGCATTGGCACTGGCCTATACCAGTGGCTGTAAGAAAAAAGAAGACGACGCCGTCGATGAATCAATCGAAGTACCCACTATCACACCTTAAGAGGACCACCATATGAATAATAAATGGATTCAAACTTTGTTGTTTTTTCTAGCTTCAGCTTCCATCGCTGCACAGGCGACCTTGTCAAATGCGGCCAGTCGTTACTCTAGTGATCTGGGTCTTCAGGACGCACAAGACGCGGCGGCGACAACTTGCGATCTGACCCGCATGACCGGCAGCGCTGGCGGAAATTTGGGAACACCCAATGCTCTGCTTTGTTTGCTGAGAAATTATTCCATCAATAAGGTGGGCACAGCTACGACACAGATGGATATCGGCAGCAGCACGATCTATGTTCACTATGAAATGTCAGCGCCTGGCTTGACCGTCGATGGTGTGACTTACACTCACCAAATGAAAATTTGGACCTGCGGTACAAGCTGTACAGATGTGAATAATTTCTTGCCGGCCGTTTTCGTCACCTTCACGGCGAACAAGGAACGCACTTTGAATAAGGGAATTCTTGTTAACAATTACGGTGCTGACAGCGGAACTTTGAAGGGAACTTCGTTTATCAAGTGGGATGTCGGTTCTTCGACTGAAAATCGTCAGATCGTTTTGAACATGGTTGACTGCAGCAGTTCTCCGACCACGGCGAACTATGCCGTTTATACAAAAAACAAGACGACGAACGTGGTCACTCACAACAGTATCATGTCGCAAGGAAGCGGTGTCACAAGAAATGCAATCACCATGAACCTGACAAGCAACGTGGGGAATTGGGAATCGGATACCACATCTAGCGCCGGTGGAGATTCTCCAGCATGGGGCGGTGGATTTACTCGCGTAGCTTCAGGTACGGACTGGGCTTATTCGGCCGCTTCAACGGACAGCTCGTTGACGATCAATCCTTATACGACTGTGATGACAGGAACGAAAATTCAGGATTCAAGCCACCAAGGTGTCACTTGCGGATCTCTGACAGCCAACGGAGGCGTGACGGCATTGAATGACGGAACAGACGTTCTGACAACGCCGATCTCTGCGAATGGCGGAATGACCTTGCATCCAACCAGCCTTTAATTGAAACCGGTCTTAATAAGACAAAGCCCCAGCATTCATTTTGCCTGGGGCTTTTTTTTGAATCTATCGACCATTTTTTCGAGACAAAAATTACGAACTGCGCCCAGCAAAAAGCTGTCGGTATAAATCCATTACAACAGCCACAATTCGGTTCTTCACAGGCTCGGTCAGACCAATAAACTGAATTCCACATGTCAGCGGACCCTTGCCATGATTTTCGACCCGCACATGGCGAACCGAACCTGTCATCGGAATTGGATCGCGGTCGGGAAGGAACAAGTGTCCCTTCAGCTCGTCATTGACTTTCAGATGCAGAAATTTGGCGTCGACTTGGATACGACAGCCACCACCGGACAGATCCATAATCGGAATCGCATGTTTTTGAGTTTTGCCGTTGATTGAAACCATCTCAAGCAAAGCTTTGTAAAGGCCTGGAAGTTTGATGCGATAATCTTCCCGGCGTTGCAGGTGAAAGATCGGCGCATTCCCAGCAGAAATGCTGACAATGTCCGCAGCCATTGTGAAGTCCGCTTGCTGAAAGTATTTTTCCCCGCCCACAAAGAAAGTCAGAATCAGCTGACCTTGGTTCGGCAGGGTGTGGGTCGCGCCGGTCAATTTGCAAGAAAGTTTTTGGCCGTTGAAATCATAGGCCAACAGCACAAACACATCTGCACCGGGTTCCAGTTTTTTGGCTAGGATTTCACTGCGAGTCTGCGCGAGATCGCTGAAGAGTCGAGCTTTCTCCGAGCTATCACTAATACGTGTGAATATATCTGCATTGGGTAGGCTCGAGCTCATACAGCTTTATTCTAAAGAAGCGTGACAGATTGTAAACCAATTATTTTCGAAAGCTGGCGGTGACGGCAGCACCGATCAAGATCACATACCACGTTAAGAGAACCCAAATCAGAAGGGCAGGAAGAGCAGCAAAGCTTCCGTACATCTTTCCTAAGCCGAAAAAACTTTGGCTGATCCACTTAAAGCTTCGATAAAGAAAAATCAAACCAGCTGTCCCCGCCAATGAACCCAACATTGCCGCCGGAGCGTTCACCTTCGTGTTGGGAACCATCTTGTACACCAAGAGCAAAGAGAGAAAGATCACAAAGTAGTTCATCCACGAGACGGAAATGATTCCAGTGGCACCCGAGAAGATGCTTAAAGAGGTCAACGCAACATAAGCAGCTAGACCTGTCGGGAACAAAACCAGGAACAGGCTGTAAAAGAAAAATCGTTGATAAACGGGACGGCGATGATCCGCCAGATTCCATATTCGGTGAATGCCTCTTTCCATATCGTTCAAGAGAACCGTCGAAGCCAGAATCAAACCGAAGACCCCCCAGCCTCCCATACGTGTGGTTTGGACTCGGTGAAAAAATTTGGCCACGATCTGTGTGCCTTCTTTGCCGGTGGGTCCCTGGAAGTATTGAAGGATCACCGCTTCGATCTTCGGATAAATCGCATCAAAGCCACCGCTGTATTGAATGATCGCCAAAGCGACGGCAAAAAACGGAATGACTGACAGAATCGTCGAAAAGGACAAGGCGCCGGCCACCAATTGCAGCTCGCCGGATTTGACCAGCTCCCAAAATCGTCTCAGAGGTTGTTTCATCGCACTTCGTTGGATCGCTTCAGCCGTTTCGAAAGTGTGGCCACAAGCGCTTTGGACCAGGCAGGCTTCGAAAATAGAACTGTATCCAACGTTCCGAAGGGGATTTCAATTAATTCGCAATCCGAAAGAGCTTTCACCGTCGCCGAGCGAGGTTCGCTGTTGATGTGAGCCATCTCGCCGACAAATTCGCCTTTGTTGATATTTCCCAAAACGCGAATCGCCGAGCCGAAACTTTTAAAGGCGTGAAGTTCGCCACTTTTGACGATGTAGACACTTTTGGCATCTTCGCCTTCTTTAAACAAAATATCTTCCGGAGCTAAAAAGCGAAGGCGGTAAGTAAAATCATTTTGATCCACCAGGCGATTCAAAGCTTTGGTGAAACAGATGGAAGCCATCTGATCGCTTTGAACGTCCGTCAAAAACTGAACCTGACCCGTGACGACTTGGTCGACCAGGTGTTCCTTATCCGGAATCGGGGCCGCGATAATCACAGACGTTTCCATCAGCTTTGCATTTTGCAGAATTTTTTCCGTGAGGTCGACACCGCTCATTTTCGGCAGATCCATATCGGTGATTAAAACATGCGGCGGAGAGTTTTCCATTTTGAAAATGGTTTCGATTCCGTCGGCCGCTGTGTAGATCAGACTGTTGCGGATATGCTTGTTCACGAGACTGGAAAAATATTCGACTCGATCCGGATATCCGGAAGCGATCACAAAAATTCTTTTTTCGTCTGTTGTCAGTCTCGGCATGCTGACTTTAAGTGTTTCACACGGAAGATCGTTTTTCAAGAACGGCCCAGCGATCATATAAGGTCTCGATCTCCTTCTGGGTCTTGTGAATCTTGTCGTAGATGTCCTGGACTTTGGACGCATTGGAAACTGTGTCTGGTTTTTGAGATTCAACCTCAAGATTTGCCAAAGTTTGCTCAAGCTCCAGAATCTTCGCTTCCATATTTTCCAGCTCAAACTTTTCTTTAAAAGAAAGCTTCTTCAGCTTCTCACCAACCACCGTCGCTGAAGCGATGTCAGTCGAGGCCTTGGCCGCCATAGCGTCAGCGACGGCGGCGGCCTCTTTTGCATTTTGATTTTGCTGCCAAGCTTCCCACTGGAGATAGTCGGCGAAACGCTCGAGATTTCCTCCGCCATGGGGAAAGGCGATAATTTCATTCGCAACCTGGTCCATAAAGTAACGATCATGCGTAACTAGAATGACAGCTCCAGGAAAGTTCTTCAGCGCTTCTTCGAGAATGTTCAAAGTTTCCAGATCCAAATCGTTCGTCGGTTCGTCCAGGACCAAAACCGAAGCGGGCTCCAGCATCAACTGCGCAATTCGCAGGCGACTTTGTTCGCCTCCGGATAATTTTTCGACCGGAAGATCCATTTGCTGCGGAGAGAACAGAAATCGTTCGAGATAACTGCGAGCATGGACATAATGGTCCAGGTGCTTAACATAATCTCCTTCGGGACAGATATTTTTCAGCAGCGACAGTTTCGGATTCAGGGTCTCGCGATTTTGCTCGAAGTAGGAAATCTTAATATCGTCGTTGATAAACACTGACCCTGTGTCGGGCTCTTCTTGTTTCAGCAACAGGCGAATCAATGTCGACTTACCGGCCCCGTTTCGGCCCAACAATCCCATTCGAGTTTTCGGCGTGATCAAAGTTGAAAAATTCTGGAACAGATTGCGTTTCGAAATTCCTTCGGCTTCGATCAGTTTTTTCGGATTCTTCTCGCCTTCACCGAATTCAATCTTGGCCGTTCGCTTGAGATTGCGGGCGGACAGCTCGGCCACTTCATCTTTCAAATCGTGGGCTCGATCAATGCGGGCTGTTTGTTTTTTCAACCTGGCAATCGCACCCCGGCGCAGCCACTCGGTCTCGCGGCGCAAAGTGTTTTTCATGGTCCACTCGCGATGTCGCTGTCCCGCCATCAAAAGCTCTTTGGCTTCCAGGTACTGAACATAATCGCCATCAATCACCAGCAGATCATTCGGGTTGCGCGGATCGAGATCGAAAATTTTGTTGGCGATTCTTTGCAAGAACAAGCGATCGTGCGTGATGGTCACAAAGGCCATCGAACTGTCGGCGATAAATTCTTCCAGCCACAGGATGGATTCGATATCGAGATGGTTCGTCGGTTCGTCCAAAAGCATGACTTCGGGTTCGACCAACAGTTCGCGGCCCAAGGCCAGGCGCTTTTTCCAACCGCCGGACAGCTTTTCAACCGGCATGTCGGTATCAAACCTATCGAGGCCTAATTTGGATAACCACATGTAGGCTGGTGCCATGGCTTCGTGCGGATCATGGGCTTTTGAAACCAAGGCCTCGAATAGGGTTTCGCCGGGTTTAAATTCGGGGGTTTGGTTGAGAAATCCAACTTTCAGGCCCCGACGGTAGGTGACTTCACCCTGATCCGGCTTCAATTGGCGGCCCAAAATCTTCAGCAAAGTCGATTTGCCAGCTCCATTAGGGCCGACTAGGCCGATTCGGTCGCCTTCAAAGACGCCCAAAGCGATTTGGCGGAACAAAGTCCGGCTGGCAAAGCTGTGGGAAAGGTTGTGGGCGGCAAGCAATTGCCGACTGACCTGTGACATTTTATCCTCGCGAAAATCTTGTCCTTTTTACTCAATATTAAGGGTAGTTGGACATTAGAATCGCCTTGTGCCACAGTGCGCCCTTCACATCTCAAGGAGCGGCCATGTCGGTTGATTCAGTTTTTTCTCAGTGGGGCCTTTCCAAAGAAACTCTTCAAGCAATTCAAGAACTTGGTTTTGAAAACCCCACTCCGGTTCAAAGTGCGTGTATCCCGTATCTGCTGAAAAACGATACGGATCTTCTGGCTTTGGCAAAAACCGGAACAGGAAAAACAGCGGCCTTCGGAATTCCGCTGGTCGAAAAACTTCAGCACCAAAAGGGCCTGCAGGCTTTGGTTCTGTGCCCAACTCGAGAGCTCGCTCAGCAGGTGGCGCAAAGTCTTTCGACTTTTGGTCAACGCAAAGGCATTCGTGTCGCCACTGTTTTGGGTGGTGAATCTTACCGTCGTCAAATTGAATCGCTTCGCCGAAATCCTGAAATCTTGGTTTCGACTCCAGGTCGTTTGATCGATCTGATGGAGCAAAATGTGGTGAAATTGGCCGGAGTCCGTCACCTGGTTTTGGACGAGGCCGACGAGATGTTGTCTTTCGGTTTCCAAGAAGCTTTGGAAACAGTATGGTCCGCACTTGAAAACGAACCAGTGAAAACGTGGTTGTTCTCAGCGACCATGAGCGAGTCGATCAAACGGCTGACTTCGAAATATCTGAATTCTCCTTACGAAGTTTCTTTGAACACCTCTTCCGAGCCGATCCGCGTGCAGTCTTATGCTGCGATCGTTTACGAAGAGGACAAAGAAGATGCACTGTGCCTGCTTTTGAAGAACACGCCTGAATTTTACGGCATCATTTTCGCTCAGACAAAAAAGCAAGTCGCCGAGCTGGAGCTGAAGTTCCGTGCGATGGGTTTGCAAGTCGACAGCCTTCATGGCGATAAGGTTCAAGCCGATCGCACACGCGTGATCGGACGCATGAAACGCCGAGAGATTTCCATCCTGGTTGCGACGGACGTTGCGGCCCGCGGATTAGATATCGAAGACCTCACGCACGTTGTGAACTTTGAAATTCCTTGGGATGCCGAGACTTACACTCACCGAATCGGCCGGACCGCGCGTGCGGGAAAAACCGGAATCGTGTGGACTTTGGTTCGCCCGAAGGAAGCTCATCAGCTGCGCAAGTTCGAGCGCGCTTTGAAACAAGAATTCCAATCTTTGCAAATTCCGTCTGTGATCGATGTTCGTAAGAACCAGGTCCGCAGCTGGATCAAATCTCTGAATGATATCGTCGTGCCAGAGGCGGCTCAGGATTTCTTCGAAGAAATCACCGTGGACATGCAGGCGGAAGAGAAGTTCCTGCTTTCAGGCGCGGCTCGCGACTGGTTGTTCAAAGCATTGTATCACTCGAAAGTCGGAGCCGATTTCGAAGGCGAGCAGCCTCGAAGCTTCGAGCTACGTCCACGCCAAGATTCACGTGGTGCCGGTGCTTTCGGTGATCGTCCACGCCAACACAAAGGCGTCGTGCATTCACGCCGAGACCGCGGCGGTGATGGCGGGTTCCGCGGAGATCGTGGTGGCTTCCGTGATCGACCGGCGTTTCGTGGCGACCGCGATGGCGGTTTCCGTGGTGATCGCGAACAAAATGATTCGCGTGACCGTGGCGGCTTCCGAGAGAACCGTGAAGGTGGCTTCCGTGACCGCCCGGCATTCCGCGGTGAACGGGACGGTGGCTTTCGTGACCGTCCAGCATTTCGTGGGGGACGTGATGAGTTCCGTGACGACACTCGTCCCGCCCGGTCGGCGAAATTCGATCGGCCACGTGGATTTCGTCCTCAAGGTGCTGAAGCTGATGCTGATCGTCCACGCAAACCGCGTGCGAACAAGTATCCAAAAGCAGAACGTCCTTCATCTGCCGAGTAAGTCTTAATCCAGTCTTGATGTGCCTCCAGCGCGATGTCCTGGAGGCAAATTCTTATTGCCCCCAGAGCCAACTCCTTATCAAAATATTTGAAACAGACATTTCAATTTCATATTGGGGAAGGCGCACATGCGGCTTGGTTTTCTTCTTATATTTTTATTTAGTGCTTTGTCTTCATTGGCTCAAGACACGTCAATTGTTTTGATTGGCCCCAGTTATCCAGGCTTGATCGAACCGACAGGCGACGGCCGTTACCAGCGCCACGTGAAGGCCGCACTTAAAGGCCAAGGCATTCAGATCGAAGAGCGGGTGCTTCCCACAAAGCGTGCCTTGCTGTCATTTCTGGATCAAGGCGGGGATTGTATTTACAGCATGACTTTGCCAGTGCAGACGGCGGGACATGCAGATCAGATGCTGAAGTCGCCGGCGCTGACCAAGGTCAAGATGCTGATCTTTCAGCGCAAAGGCAATCCGCCAGTCGTCTCTGTTCAGCAGTTGCCCGAGAAAACCCACATCGGAGGGGTGATTGGCAACGAGGCCTACTACAAAGAGTCTCAGAAAAAAGGCCACGTGCTTGAGTACGTGACTGAAGATAAAATCAATATCGACAAGCTTCGATACAATCGGATCGGCTATATTTATGGATTTTTCCCGAATCTTGATGCTTATCGAAACGAGCTTTCCTACAACGAGAAAAAACCGATCTTGGAAATTCCGGATTCGATCACCTGCTACCAAAACGAGCGAACGAAGAAATTTATTTCTGTACTCAATCAAAACTTGAAGACCGTGGTCGAAGAGGATTTTAAAAAGCAGAAAGTCGTACTGGCCGAAGAGTCGAAGGTTTCCAAGATTCTGATGTTGAAGGATCTTCTGGCTGATATCCTGCCTCCGCCATTATTTGCGATTCAATCGCATTTGGTTTCTCTTCAGATTGGTCTTGAGATTCAGAAAAATTCTCCTGACGAGCAAAAGGTGGATGCTCTGATTGAGAAGGCGATGAAAATCCGTCAAGGCGACGCCCCTAGCGGCAAAGCATCGCGATTTGAAGATCGATTTCAGTATTGGTCTGGTGTTTTTGCCAAGTCGATCGAGCAGACGGCTCCGTGGGTGGCTTTTCGGGACGAGGCTGCCGTTTCTGCGCGAAAATATTTTGAAGTCTGTGACCAGCAGTTTTTTCCGGCCCTGAAAAAGCAGGATTGGCAACAATCACAGAAAATTCTCAATGCTGAATTGGTACCAGTCTATGCCCAACATCGAATTGAAATCGACAATGTGGTTTCGCGAATTTTGGTCGCCGAAGAGCTCTTGAAAGAAAAACCTCAGCAACTGATTCAGATGAAAGATTTTTTGATCGATGTCTTTCCACCGCCTCTTTTTCTAGTTGAATCCTTTCTGACCTTGCAGCGAATTTCCAGCGAAACCATGGCCGCCCCTTCCGCCGAGCAAGCTCAAAGGCTGAATCAATTGATACTGAGTCATAAAGCTCTGGAAGGAAATACCGAGGACTTATTTGATACCTCAAGTTATCGCAGTCGCATGGCATTCTGGAAGCAAGCGATGCGCACGCATTGGACGGATGAGCCCGAGATCCGAGCGCAGTTGGAAAAATCTTTCAAGCAGGGGGAGAAATACTACGGACTGGTGAACGCACGGATTGCCAAGGTCAGAACGAAGGACAAGTCTTCGCCGGTTGTTGAAATCGGATCGGGGCTTGAGAAATTATTCGACGAGCATCAAAAAACGATTGAAGAGCTGGTTCGCATGATCAATCGCCGAGTGGAAACGCTGCAGACACAAAAGCCTGCAAGCGAATCACCTTAAGCAGATAGCCGCAGAAGTTCCCGAGAGGGCGCAGCCTTCAATTAAGGTTTGATGATAGGTGAGCTGGCTCAGGGCCAGGTCTGTTTCGCTGTCGAAAAGACGGTTTTGCTCGATGAAGAGATCGTTGGTGGAAATTCGTCCCAGGCGAAAGCTTTTCAGAATGTCCTGGTACAGGCGCTTGGATTTTTCCAGATTCTTTTTCGATTCCAGTAAATTCAACCGGGCAATTTCGATTTTCTCTTTCAAGAAGACCGAACGCTGCTGCAGGCTTTGCTCGGTGTCGCGGAAGTCATTCAAAGCCGCGACCCGGTCTGCGAAGGCCGAAGAGACTTCGGCAGTCGTTTCGAATTTTGACCATAAAGGTAAAGTCAGGGTCAGATATCCCACCCATTGCTGGGTTGTGCGCTCTTTGATCGGAGCATCTTGGTAAACCAGGTCGAAATCCAGTCGCGGCCAGTGGCCCGATTTGCTGGCTTGCCAGGTCTCTTCTTTGGCTTGCGAGAGCCAGTACTTTTGTTCGATCAATGGAAGCCTGGACCGGGTCTCTTGTTTCATTTGCGTGGTTTCCGCAAACGGCCAAGAGGTTGTTTCAAGTCCGGCGACGAAAGAAGACATAATCTGCGATTTGTTTTCGGCAACTTCCAGTTGGCTTAAACGCACGCGATTTTTCTGTTGAGCCAGGTCGACTTCGGCTTTGCTGACTTCTTGCTGCGGAAGTTTTCCCTGATTGTAGCGATCGGTGACGATTCTCAGAGACTCTTCTTTGAGTTTGAAAAGGCCTTCTTGAATGCGGTGGGTTTCCTGTAGATAGATCGATTTGAAAATCAGACCCGAGGCCTTGATTTCAACAGCCAGAGATTCATTCAGTAAACGCAGCTCGGAAGCTTTCTGAGAAGCTTTGGCAGCCTGCATTGAATTCCAATCGCCACCACCGCGGAAGAGATTCAACTTCAGATCGGCTGCGAGATAATTTGAATCCGTTTTTTCCGTTTCGCCTTCGAACTTGGTCTCTGTGTTTTTCTGAATCGCGGAGGCACTAAGGCTTGGCGTCCAGAAAAGCTGACGAGATAACAAAAGATCCGAGCTCGCCTCGAGATTTTGTTTTTCGGTTTGAATCGACAGGCTGTGATTCTTAAAGTTCTCGAGATCATTGAAGAAGGCCGGCTGGGCCATAGCAAGACTTGCGAATGAAACAATCCAGGCGATCATGGCCGGTGCTCCTTACGGGAAAGATACATGTACTGAAGGGCCGGAACGATAAACAGGGTCAGCAAAGTTGAAATCCACAAACCACCACAAACCGCGATTCCCAATGGCTGCAGGATTTTTCCACCTTCACCAAAGCCCAAAGCAATCGGCAGCATTCCAAGAACGGTGGTCAAAGAAGTCATCAAGATCGGGCGAACACGCGCCATCGCCGCTTCCAAAGTCGCCGTCTTGGCATCGCGGCCTTCGTCGAAAAGTTTTTTGATAAAGTCGACCAGAATAATACTATTGGCGACCGCAATGCCATTGAGAAGAATCGTTCCCAAGCCCGAGTTCAGCGACAGACTGCTGCGGAAAACATACCGCGACAGCATCACGCCGATAAAGCCAAGTGGGATGGCAACCAACACCAATAAAGAATGCGTGATATCTCCCAGCTGCAGAACCATGACCAAGAAAACAAGCAGAACCGAAATCGCCACGGCCCATTTCAATTGGGTCAGGGACTCTTGCAGATCTTTATCCGGCTGAACCTCGATGACAGTGGGTTGTCCCGGATCTTGGCTGTTCATTTTGGATTTAAACTCCAGCAGGGCCTCGTGAGCTTGTTTCTTGCGGTCTTCGGTCTGCTCGAGCTGAGATTTGTTTACCCGCGCGGTGACCACGACCATCGGGGTTTGGTTTTCCTGATACAGGCGCGGAGGTTTTTCTTCCATTGTGAGATCTGCCAAGGCGCCTAATGGGATCAGGCGGCCTTCGAAACCGATTGGCAGAGCTTTGACATGTTCAAGTGAGGTCACTGAATCTTGTGCCAGACGCAGGTAGATTGGCAGCTCTTGCTGAAGCTGGAAGATGCGATCGACGTAAACACCTTCGGTCACGACTCGCAGATAGTGGGCGACGTCTTGTTTGGAAAGGACTTCGGATTCGGAACCGCTTTGAGTGAATTGACGAAGTGTGATCTGCTTTTCAGTTTCCGATGTTGGGGTGACCTGGCATTTTTCGAAAATGCCTTTTTCGAGCAGGAAGCCTTGAATGTCTTGCGCTGTCTGTAGACGTTTCTTGGGATCGCCACCGGTGATCTCAACTCGGAAAGCGGGTGGATCTGGGATTTCCAGTTCAGATGGATTCCAGGCTTCGACCCAGTAGAATTTGGTCGGCGTGTTCTTGTAGCGGTCTTCGGCTTTTTGAACCAGCTCTTCGACTTTCTTTTTGTCTTTCAATCGAAGCATGATGAAGCCATTGTTCTGTCCTTGGATCTGCGTGAAAGTGTACATGAACTCGGGCCCGAAGTTTTCGTTTAGATCTTGTTCGAGCGTATCCAGCTCGGATTCGACTTGTTTAGCGCTGGAGAATGTTGGCGAGCTCACACCCACCATCAGCCAATCAGATTCGGGCTTTCCGATGACTTCCTTCTTTAGCCGAGGCAAGACGGCGCCAATCAGAACGATCAAAAGCACGATAACGCTAGAGAAAACGGTCTTCTGCAACTTTTTGTTTTCCAGAAATTTCTGAAGAGTGCGGTGGTAAAAGGCTTCCAGTTTTTGCAGGGATTTTTCAAATGGCGAGTGCACTTCCAACTGCGTGCCGCTGGAAAGCAATTGCAGGCGAATGGTCGGAACCAAGATCAACGCCACGATTGCCGAGAATCCGTGCGAAAAGATCACAGCCTTGGCCAAGTCTCCCAACAGAGAGTGGGTGAGGCCTTGAGTGAAGATCAGCGGGAAGAAGACCACAAGCGAGGCAATGGTCGAAGCGATGATCGGAAGTTTGACTTCATTCACGGCTTTTAAAATCAGCTCGGCTTTTTCCATGTAGCCAAGAGCAGCGCCTTTGCGCATCTCAAAATGGCGGACGATATTTTCTAGCACCACGACCGAGGCATCGACGTTCATCCCGGCGGAAAGCGCCAAGCCCCCGAGAGAAATCATATTCAGGTTCATGCCGGTTAGTCGCATCAGGATAAAGGCCAACAGCAAGCTCAATGGAATTTCAATCGCTGCCGTGATGACGTTTTTAAAACTGCCGATAAAGACGAACAGAACAACGACCGCTAGGAATGCGGCCAGGAAAACTTCCTTCACAACGCTGAGAATACTTTTGTTGATGAACTCGGACGGGTTGACCAGAACTTTGAACTGCACGTCCGAAGGCCACTGCTTTTCCAGAATTTTCATCTGGGCCAGGATCTGGTCAGACATGTTTTTGACGTTGCCGCCCTCTTTCGGGGTGGCGAATAGGATCAAACTTTCAACGCCACTGGTTTTAAATTTCTGGCGGCTTTCTTTTGAGATCCCGGACGTAATCTTGGCGATGTCTTTCAAAAAAATCGGGGATTTGCCGCGCTCGGAAACTCGGACTCGGGCTAGGGATTCGACGCCGTCGATGGATTTCGGCAGATCGATCAGATACTCTTTATCGCCCAGCTTTAGATTTCCGCCGTTCAGTCCCACAGCGGATGCTTGGATGGCGGCTTGAACCGCCGGCGTTGTGATTTCGTATTGTGCCAGCTTCTCGGGCAGCAAAGTAATTGTGATTTCTTTTCGGTTTGGATTGAAGAGACCGAATTCATTGGCGTCTTGGACTTGGCCCTGGATCGGAGTGATCATGGGCTCAAGAATTTTATAGAGCTCGTCCAAAGAGCGCATCGGACTGTAGAAGCTCACAGCGAAAAAGCCACTGTTCTCCCTCCATGAGTTGACCTGAATGCCTCGCCGGACGGCTTCGGACGCGTTGGAGAATTTGGTGGCGACGCGATTGCGGACTTCGGTCATCGCTTTTTCGGGATCCGCACCCCATTCGAAGATCATGCGATAGCGGGCCGCTTGGTTGCGGTACTCGGCACGCAGTTCTTTGACCGTGTAAGAGTCGACCTTTACACCTTGAAGATCGCCTTCGAGAGATTTTCCGTAGGTTTCAAAGAATTGGGTGGCGGATAGGTAGCCCACCGGAATGTCGACGACGACGGTGGTTTGACTGCTGGTTGGGAAAAGGGAAATAGGAAGCTGAAGACCGCTCAGGATCCCCCAAAGGGCCAGCGCCCCCAAGGTGACATACACCCGCAGGGGCCGCGTGAAGAGCTGAATCATCGCGTTTTTTCCTCGGCCTTTTCAACTTCGATGATGTCGTCTTCTTTCAGAGGACGGCTCGAGCGCACGACGATTTTGTCTCCGGCAGCGATTCCGGATTTCACAACGAATGAGCTGTCACGTTGCTCGCCCAGTTCGATTGGTTTTTTGTCGACTTTGTTATCCGCTTTCACAAAGCGAACCATCGGCTTGCCATCGCGGAAAACCAAAGAGGCCTCAGGGATCATAAAGATCGAGCCCTGGCTGATTTCAAATACCGCTTGTCCGACACTGCCGATTGGTGGCGGAACATCTTTTGGATTTGTGAATTCGAATTCAGCAGCGGCAGTTCCAGTGCGGGCATCAACCAAGGGGCTGATACCGACAATGCGAACGGAAAGTTTTGAATCGCGCAGAATTTCAGATTTGAATTCGCCGGTCAGGCCTGCTCGGACGATTCCAAGATCGGCACTTGGGAATTCAGCGCTGAGTTTCAGAGATTTCGGATTGATCACGGTGAAAAGCTTTTCGCCGCGGGAAACTTTGGCCATTTGCGATGTCCAGAAATGACTGACCACACCTGCGATCGGCGCGCGCACGGGAACAGCGGCGTAAGTGAAACCTGGATCTTTGTTCTCAAGATACAAGATGATTTCGCCAGATTTTACGGGCGAGCCTAGTGGCTTCAAGATGCGGGTGACGTTTCCTTCGATGTCGGCGGTGACCAGGGACTGGATTTTCGCTTCGACTTTGACAGGCACGATGACTCGGCGTTTGTCTTCAAGAGGTTTGATTTCTTGCAAGAGAACTTTCGGACGGTCTTCAGTTTTACCAGCAGGCGCTGGTGCGGCGAAGGCAAATGAAACGGGAAGAACCAGGCTGATCAGTATCAGGGCTTTCATATATTCCTTTTCAAAGCTAGCGATGTCTTTTTCGGCGCCGAATATACTGAATTCGTCGAGGAATAGGAAGGGGTTTGAACCGGATCATGTAGGCTTTGCATCCGTGAAATCGGGGTAATCAAAGCTGGCGATTCAAACAAGTGGAGGAATCAAGGGGTGGTTTTATGCGAAGACCAGTATATTGGTCAGCTGACCATTTTAATGGTCTTCGGTGGAAGAGCCTATTCAAGTAGCGGTGAGGCAATGACCCTCTTCTGTCGAAGGGCTGGTCCACACAGTCATAAACATTCAATAAAGTGAGTGTGATTGTATGGATGCGGATTCTACATCACTGAGACTATGACTTTTTGAAATCGCGGTCGAGAACGGTTTTACGGCCTTCGCGGCGGGCGTTGTCGATAGCTCGATCGCATTCGATGCGCACGATATCTGAGAGGATGTCCATGACCGAGGCTGATGTATTCATTTCAGAGCGGGCGCGGATGTAATCCTTTAATTTCGAGGCGACGATTAAGATATCGTGTGGAATCGCGATTGCACCGAAGTCGAAGCATAGGTTGCGACCGAGGGTTGTTGGGCCGTGATAATTCGACGGGGG
>CBIHPB010000013.1:0-20304 GCA_966211485.1 uncultured Bdellovibrio sp. | reverse complement strand
CGACCGATATAATCAGCACGGATTGGCAATTCACGACGAGCAGGCTTATCCAATAATGTTACAATCTTTAACGACGCAGGGGAAGAGGCCAGCAGACGATTTCTTAAAAAGCTCAAAGTTCGACCGGTGTCGATGATTTCTTCGATGATCAACACATGTTTGCCGGCGATGTTCACGCTGATGTCTTTGATGATCTTGATCGCGCCACCTCGTTCGACTGCTTGCAAATGCACAAAGTCGATTTGCTGAAGCAGCTGAATCTGACGAGCCAAATCCGCCGTGAAATGCATCGAACCGCGAAGCGGGCAGATCAGGATGATCTCCTTACCGTCGTAGTCGTATTCGATTTGTTTCGCCAAAGATTTCACCAGCTTGGCGATTTCGTCTTTGGTGATAAATGGCAGCATGTCTTCTTTGATCTGGTTCATAGTCAGCCTCTTACAAACTCAGGGTGGTTATTCCCGCCGCATTGGCCATCTTCAAATGTTGAAGCGCCTCTGGATGGTGCGGGTCCCGAAGCAAGATATTCTCCCACTGTTCAGTGGCCTCGGCGAGATTATTTAGATTGTAGTAGATCACACCCAACTTCAGTCGAGCTGGGATAAACTGCGGATATTCGCGGATCAGGTTCTTCAACTCGCGAATGGCGCGGTCGGATTCGCCCATTTTCACGTAGCATTCCGCAATTCGCATGGCGATTTCAGCTTTGCGAGTGGTCAGTTTTTGAGCACGGAACAGCTGATCCAGGGATTCGGTGTAGAACTTGTATTGGAAATAGATGTCGGCGAGCTCTTCATGCTTGCTGGCCAGCTTTTCCTCGACATAAGAATCCATCTTGCCGGCTTTGCGATCCAAAAGCTTTTGAGCATCATCGAAAACCTGTTTGCCTTCATCGTATCGGCCCAAGTCGTTCAAAATAATCGACAGACCGACGCTGGCGTCGGTGTAAGTCGGATCGATCTCCAAAGCGCGCTTGAACGTGCGGATCGCCTTGTTGAACTGTCCTTTGTCATAAAAAATCGTCGCCAGCATCTGGTAGACTTCGGCGTTGCGAGAATTTTGCAGGATCAGTTGATTCAGGATCGGCTCTGCGACTTTGTAATTGCCGTCGATGAAATTCTCTCTGGCTTCAGCGAGCATTTCATCCCACATATTTTCAGCCATTAATGGATTCCTTTTTTTGCAAATTCATATTCGTCGGATCCAGGATACTTCTTCTGTAATTCAGCAAGATAACGACGGGCTTTATCAGGCTCGCCGACTTTGGAAGCGCTGACCGCCGCACGAGACAAGGCGACGGCCTCGAATCCTTGAGTCGGATATTTGCGCAAAAGACCTTCGAAACGAGTCAGCGCGCTGTCGTACTTTTCACGAATGAAATAGAACTCGCCAATGTAGTTTTCTTTTTCCGCCAGCATTTTCAAAGTGCCGGCTTTTTTCTCTTTCGAATCAGAGACATGCTCGGAATTTGGAAACTGAGAGATGACTTCGTCGAAATATAAGATCGCACTTTGAGAAATCGTCAGATCGCGATCAATCGTCGGCGGCAGCTGACTGTAAAAGCTCATCGCCAATTTGTAAGTAACATAATCGATTTTGGCGTGCTTGGGGTGCAGGTCTTTGAAAGACTGATAAGCGACTTGCGCTTCAGGATAAGACTCTTGTTTGTAATAAGCGTCGGCAACAGCGAGCTCGGACAAGGTAGCGTATTTCGAGTAAGGAAATTTGTTTTTGATTTCCTGATAGCGTTTGATGGCCTCTTCGTAACGCTCGTCTTTATCGAACTCTTGAGCCAACTCGTAGGCACCTTCTGGCGTGTCCGATTTTTTATCGTTGGACGAGCAACCTGGCAGTACGAACAAGCTCGCGCATATAGTTGAAATTAAAAGAAGAACTGAAATATTGACTCGAAGCATCTTACACCTTGACGTCAGTCTAGAACTAACTACGAAAGTCGGTCAAATGTTTATAGATCAACGAGGTCGAAACTTTCAGCGCACTGAAAAGCGGAATCGAGATGATCATTCCCAAAATTCCCATCACCTGGGAACCCACGATCACAGCCAAAACCACGGTGACCGGATGAAGATTGACAATTCGAGCCACCACAAAAGGAATTATTAAAACAATATCAAGAACTTGAGCTAGTGCGTAAATCAACACCAGCCACGGCAAAGTTTCCTGCGGATCATTGCTGGCAAAACAAATCACCAAGGCCGGAGCCGCGCCAATAAAGGGTCCCAGGTAAGGGATGATGTTCAGAATTCCGGCGAAAACCGCCAACAGCAAAGCATAAGGAAAATCCAAAACCATCAGGCCGACCCAGATCACCGTGCCGATCAGTGCGCTTTCCAAAATTCGCGCGCGCACAAAGCCACCCATTTGATCGCTGACTTGATGGCTGAGGTTCAATGCGAGCTCGAAAAAATTATTGGGAACGAGATTCAAAATCTTGCGCACGAAATCTCGACCATCCAGCAACATAAAATAAGCTAGAAACGGAGTGAGCAGAAAAATCGTAATCGACTGAGACAAAAGCTCGGGCAGATTTTTGAAAAATCCTTCGGCCAGCGCCATGATTTTCGGTTCGACATGGCCGCGCAGATCCATCGGGTAAACTTGCGCCACGAATGTATTGGCCTGTGATTCGAGCTTGGTCAAAAACCGGGTCGAAGCATCCAAGTAGCGGGGAAATTCGGCTTTCAAGGAAACCATTTGCTCGGCCAAAACTGGGAAGAAAACCTGAATCAGTCCGATCAGCAATAAGGTCACACCTAGAAACGGAAGAGTCGTGGACCACTGCCGGGAAAGTCCACGTCGCTCGAGCAAATCAACGATGGGGGCCATCGTATAATAGACAACGAAGGCGAGCAGAAACGAGACGAAAACATTTTTGATCAACAGGATGGCCAGAAACAGCAAAAGCAAAGTCGCCAAAAAGAAAAACAATTTCAGTCGGCGTTCGCGTTCGATGGCTCGGACCGCCAAACTCATCGTTTTTCCTTTTTTAGTTCAGTGATTCGTGAAGTGGTTTGGCGCAGACGGATACCTAAAACTTCACCCAAGCGAGTCAGAATTTTCACGCCGGCAGTTGGGCTGCGTTCGACGATTTCAACTAGATCTGGTTTGTAAAAGCCAATCAGAATCGCCTCTTCATGAGCGGTGGCCGAAGCGCTTCGACGGCCTTCGGTTTCAACCAGTGCCAGCTCGCCGAAAAAGTCTCCGGTTTTCAGCTGGGTTACAAGAGTTGTCGCCGATGCATTTGTCGTCGCATCCAGTTCTTCCACATAGATATTCACAACGCCTTTGACGATGATGTACATGCCGACGCCGACTTCGCCCTGTTTGAAAATCGGTTCACCGGGGCGGTAGTTTCGGACGTTGACGATATGCTCGACCAGTCTCAGTTCGTTAAAACCGAGATCTTGAAAAAGAACGTTCTCTTTCAGGCGGTGGCGAAGGCTTTCATGTTTGCTTTTGTCGCGAAAAAGATTTTCCCAAACGTAGTTTACCAAGCGGCTCTCCCAGAGGTTTGAAACAAACTGGCTTTCGGAATCCAACCGGTGGTCGCACCCGGATAGGTGACTTGCACCCAGTCTGCGTTGTCCGTTTTCAAAACGACTTCCAGTCCGCCGAACAAATCAAACAGTGCGACGCTTTGATCGTTGGGTGCCGAATAGACGGTGACCTTTTCGTTGACGACCGTGCCGCGTGGAATTCCTTGGTCGACGACTTTTAAAATCGTCAGAATCAAAACGCCCAAGAAAATCACGGCAATCAGTGTTGGAATCGCAGGGAAGGACGGCATGATTTTGTCTTCTCGAAGGGCTTCGCGACGACGGCCAAAATACTGCAGCCACAACCAGCCACATGCGAAAAGACACAAACCCGTCAGAGCCAAAAAGCCAGTCATCGTAAATGGCGTGATAAAGTTCGCGCGAATTGTTTCCCAGAGCTGAATTTCGTGGGGAATTTCCTTTACGTCTAGCTGCGGCAAGATGAAATCCAAAGCCGCTTTCGGAGTCGAAAAATCAGGAGCCAAGTTATGTGCTTTGCGAAGCAGCGCAACAGCCCAGGCCTTTTGTCCAAGTTGATACTGGACCAAAGCCAAGTTGGTCAGCGTTTGAACATTGGAAGGTTCCTTTTGAAGAGCATTGGTAAATGCCAGACGAGCCTCGTCATATTTCTTCGCTTGGTAACTAGAAACACCAGATTCAAATGCCTTCTCGAAATTAGACCAGCTTTGCACGTCGCTGCTTGCTGCCGGTTGCGATGCTTCTACATTTTTATTTTCAGATTGAACACTGGCCGTCGGACTTTCACCGGACGCGGCTTCCGTCTGAGCCGTGGCTTGGAGGCCACAACCCAAAGTGCCAATCAGTACACTTTGCAGCAGAACACGACGAGAAATGAGAGCGAAAAAGGATCCAGGCTTCATTGTCCCAAAAGTCTAATCTGCTTCATTCTCACTGTCTACGGTGATAAAATAATTTCGGCGCCGAGCTCTAAGCTCGATACCTCTTACCCATAAATTATTATGAAGGGACATGAAGGATTCAAAATGGCTCAACTCATTGGTCATCAAATTGACGAATCAACTCAAATTCAAAAACTGGTTCAAAACATCGTGGACGAAGTGACGAAGGTCAATTCTCAGTTGAAGGCTGTAGCGCCTGCTCATCCGGAACATGCAGCGAATGGCAAAACTGTGATGGAAAACACCGGCAAAGTTCGTGGCCGACCTTTGCACTACAACTATGTTGGAACAGGTGCTGGCAATGGCCCTTATGTCGAGTTGGAAGACGGAAGCGTGAAATTGGACCTGATCAACGGGATCGGGATTCATTTGATGGGCCACGCCAATCCTCGCGTGATGGCGGCCACAGTTCGTGGTGCACTTTCTGATATCGTCAATCAGGGTAACCTTCAGCCCAATCGCGAGTACGGAAAATTTTTGGACACTTTGGTGACGGCGGCCGGTAAGCGCAGCCGTTTGAAATATGGTTGGCTTGCGACTTGTGGAACGATGGCGAACGAAAGTGCGCTGAAGATCACCCGTCAAAAGCATTCACCGGCCCGCATGGTGATGTCTTTTAAAAATGCTTTCGCCGGTCGTTCAACGATGATGGCGGAAGTGACGGACAACGCCGCTTACAAAGTCGGATTGCCGGAATATCACGAGATGTTGCGCATTCCTTTCTACGACAAGCGCGATCCGCAAAGCGGGGAGAAAGCGCTGCGTGCGATGAAGGACCATGTGGCCAAGCACGAGAAAAATATTTCGACTTTCGTGTTCGAGCCAATGCTGGGAGAGGGCGGATATCAAGCCGCTCCTCGGGATTTCTTTATTCCAATGTTGGAATTTTGCAAACAGAACAAAATCGCGATCTGGGCGGATGAAGTTCAGACCTTCACGCGCACGGGCGAGATGTTTGCTTTTGAAACTTTGGATATCGGTCAGTACATCGATCTATGCACCATCGCAAAGACCGCCCAAGTGGGTGCGACTTTGTACACTGAAGAATACAATCCCCAGCCTGGTTTGATCGCGGGAACTTTCTCGGGTTCATCTCCAGCTTTGTCGGCGGGAATTGAAATTCTGACGATGCTGCAAGAAGGTTATCTTGGACCGAACGGCCGAATCATGCAGATCCATAAGAAATTTATCGGCATGCTGAACGAGCTGAACGAAACGACCTGCAAGGGCAAACTGACCGACGCTGGCGGTATGGGCTTGATGATCGCGGTCACTCCTTATGAAGGAAAGAAAGAACAAGTCGATGCGTTGCTCAAGCGTATGTTCAACAACGGCTTGATCGCGTTTGCTTGCGGTAAGGATCCGGTGCGTGTTCGCTTCTTAGTTCCGGCGATCATTCAAGATGCGGACATCGAAGTCGCAAGAAAACTGATCGAAAAAAGTATGCTCGAGGGCGCTTAATTGAATTTTGTCGAAGCTTGCCGAAAGATGATCTCCTTTGACAGTTCCCCTTCGCAGGGAACGCGGGAGCTTGTCGCTTGGCTTTCGGACTTGGCGATCTCGCGTAACCTGCACGTTGAAGTGCAGGAAGAATATTTGGGCGATCAGCCACAGGCCAATATTTTGATTCGTCCGCTGAAAGAGCGTCCGGCTTTGGAGCTTTTGCTGCAAACGCATTTGGACACTCCGGATCCCGGACCTTTCGGCTTGTGGGCGCAGACCGGACACAATCCCTTCGACGCTACAATTATTGAAAATAAAATCTACGGACTAGGAACGGCCGATGTGAAGTTGGATTTTCTGTGCAAGCTGGAAGCATTGTCCGGATTTGCTCAGGACACCAACTGGCGTTTGCCACCAGTTCTAGTCGGAACCTACGGCGAAGAGCTGGGAATGGTCGGCGCACTGAAATTGATCCGAAAAAACAAAGTGTCTGCAAAGATGGCTTTGATCGGCGAGCCCAGCGATCTTCAGGTGATCACCGCTGGAAAAGGAATTGCGACGGTCGAAATTCGCATTCCTTACAGCGATGAAGAGCGGCAGTATAGGTACGATCACAATCTGCGCGAAAGCACGTCCACGCAAAGCCGAATTTTCAACGGCAAGGCCGCGCATTCGTCGACTCCGCAATTAGGTGAAAGCGCGCTGAAGAAAATGTTCGAATACCTGCTTCAGCTTCCAGAAAATATCGTAGTGATGGAAGTCGAAGGCGGCGTGAACTTTAATACAGTTCCGGCCAGTGCATTTTTGGAAATTGATCCGGTTTCGAGTGTGGCCAATCCGATGTCCAAGAAACTGGCGTCGATGTATCGGGCCTTGATGGATTTGGAAACACAGTTTTTGGCTTATCAAGATCGCGATTTCAATCCCAGTCATCCGACTTTGAATGTTGGATTGGTGCGAACTTTTGAAGATCACGTGTTCTTATCTGGCAGCTGCCGGATTCCGCCCGTGGTCAGCAATGAAATTTATGAAGCTTGGATGATGGGCCTTCGCCGCAAATGCGAAAGTCTTCAGGCCGAATTCCGCGTGACTGATTACAAACGTCCCTATCGCACTGACGACAATTCGATTCTGGTGCGCGGCTGTCTTTCCGAAATGGAAGAGATGGGACTGTCGACAAGGGTGACGACGCAGTCTTCATCGAATGAAGCCAGTCTGTGGTCCCGCACTGGGATCGAGTGCATTTCCTTCGGACCCGGCGTTCGCGAAGGGAATATTCACACTCCGAAAGAGCACGTGTCGATTGACGATCTGAAAAAGGCCATCGAATTTTATCGCCGAGTGATTGGAAGGTTTTGTCTATGAGTTTTATTGTTCGTCCCGTCCGACACGAAGATGTCAGTCAGCTGACCGATCTAGCCAAGCAGTTCACATTGCTGAACCTGCCGGGGGATAAAAAAGTCATCGCCCGCAAAATCGAGCGCAGCATTTCAGCCTTCGAAGGCAAGCTCACCAAGCCCGAATCCGAATATCTTTTCGTTTTGGAAGACACCGAAGAGCAATTGGTGGTTGGAAGCTCGCTGATCATGGCGAAACACGGGACCGAAGATATTCCACATAATTTTTTTAAAATTTTAAAGCGCAATCATTACAGCGATGACTTGGGAATCGGATTTATCCACCAGGTTTTGCGCTTTCAGCTGGACACTGATGGGCCGACCGAAATTGGTGGCCTTTTGGTGGATAAGATCTACCGCCGTCGTCCCGAAAAATTGGGAAAGCAGATTTCTCTATCGCGTTTCCTTTATATGGGAATGAACATGGACCGATTCGAAGATCGCGTTCTGTGCGAGCTCACGCCGCCGTTGACGGATGAAGGACGATCGGAATTCTGGGAAGCTTTGGGGCGCCGATTCACAGGTCTTCCCTATCAAGAGGCCGATCTGCTGTCGCAAAGTCATAAAGAGTTTATCAGCTCGCTCTTCCCGGAAGATGATATGTACCTTTGCCTGTTGGATGCCAAAGCTCGCGCGGTTCTGGGTCGTGTTGGGGAATTTACGAAGCCCGCTCAACATCTTTTGGAAAGCATTGGCTTTGAATATCTCGACGAGGTTGATCCATTTGATGGCGGACCTCACTATGGCTGCAACACGATTGATATTGCGCCGATCAAACAAGGTAAACGCGTGCGTGTGAGTGAATTCAAGGATGCTTCCTACAAAGAGCAAGGCTTGATGGCGACTTCTCAGGAAGAATTTAAATGCACAGTGGTCAGTTATGACCTGCGCGGGGACGAAGTGGCAATTCCACCCAAGTCCCGTTCTCTTTTAGGTTTGGATATTGACGAAGAAGTTTTCTTGGCGCCTTTTAATTACAAAGCTTCGGCTCGGGAGCAAACATGAACTACAATGGCGACTTTATTAACGGCAAATTTGTAACTCCACAAAAAGCGGACGGAACAATCAAAGACGTTTCGCCTGGTGATCTCAGTGACACGATTATGGTGGCCAGTTACAGCCATGCACATGTGGATATGGCTGTGGAAGCAGCGAAGAAAGCTTATTTGCCATGGGCCCGCCTCAGCATGGACGAGCGCAAGCGATATCTTCTGCGGTTGAAAGAAGCTTTCGAGAGCGTGAAAAACGAAATGGCTGAAGCGATTTCACGCGATACAGGAAAACCGAAATGGGAAACACTAACAGAAGCCGCGGCACTGACAGCGAAAATTGATATCACATTGGGTGCTTCGCTGGATCTAGTGAAAGAAGACCGTGTTCCAAATGCTCTTCCACAGGTTGATGGCGTGATCCGGCACAAGCCTCGTGGAGTGATGGCCGTCATTGGGCCATTCAATTTCCCAGCGCATTTGCCAAATGGTCATATCATTCCAGCCCTGATTATGGGGAACACAGTTGTGTTCAAACCTTCCGAGCAAACTCCGTATGTCGGTCAGCTGATGGCCAAGTGTTACGAGAAAGCGGAATTCCCGGCTGGCGTTTTCAATATGATTCAAGGTGACGGTGAGACCGGACGTAAAATCGTCATGCACGAGGCGGTCGACGGGATCTTGTTCACTGGTTCTTACGAAGTCGGTTTGAAAATCAAGCAAGAGACCATGAACCACTATTGGAAAATCCTGGCATTGGAAATGGGCGGTAAGAACGCCACGGTTGTTTGGAACGATACCGATATGGACAAAGCGATTTACGAAACGTTGGTTGGTGCCTACATGACGTCGGGTCAGCGATGCGCGTGCACCAGCCGTGTGATAGTTCACCCGGACATCGCCGAGCAATTCACTGAAAGATTTTATCAGGCGGCGAAACGACTGACGATCGGTCACTGGTCTGAAAATCCATTCATGGGTCCACTGATCAATTCAGCTGCTGTTGAGAAATACGTTCGCTTCCAGGAAATTGCAAACCGCGAAAACTGCGAAAGCCTGATGCGCGGAAAGCAATTGGATCTGAAGCAAAAAGGTTACTACGTCACACCAAGCATTCACTTGGTGAAGAAATTCGATCCGAATTCGGTTTATCAAAAAAGTGAAATCTTTGGACCGAACGTGGCGATTTATCAGACTCGCGATTTCGACGAGGCCTTGAACATCGTCAATTCGACCGGATACGGACTTGTGATGGCGCTGTTCACGAAAGATAAGAGCTTGTACGAAAAAGCCTTGTTAGAAGCGCGTGTGGGTCTTTTGAATTGGAACCGCACCACAAACGGAGCGAGCTCGCGTCTGCCATTTGGTGGCATGGGCAAATCCGGAAATGATCGTCCATCGGCTCACTATGCAATTCAGTATTGTTCGGTCCCAGTTTCAAGCCTTGAAGATCCAACCGGATTTGATGCGACCAAAATGCTTCCAGGCATCACCTTCGGAGCAGAAAAAGGATGAAGTCGTTCGTTGTCGGTACCGCCAGTCTTTTGATGATCGTGCTGCTGATTGGTAGCTTTGTCGGCTATCACTTCGTCAACTCTAGCCCCAGCGAAAGTTCGGAAGAAGTGATCTTCGAAGTCAGCCAGGGAAAAAGTTTTGGTCACGTGGCCAGCGAGCTGGAAAATCTTCATCTCGTGAACAACGGCCGACTGTTCACTTGGTTTGCTCGACTGCAAGGTGCAGCCGGAAAAATGAAAGTCGGCGAGTACGCTTTCCGCAAGAACATGAAACCTTCTGAGGTTTTGGCGATTTTGATTAGCGGAAAAAGTATCGGCCGGCCTTTCACTGTTTCCGAAGGCCTGAATATTTTCGAGATTGCCGACCTTTATCAGGAACAAAAATTCGGAACTCGCGAAGATTTCCTGAAGCTCGCAACCGATCCCGAATTCGTCAAACTGATGCTAGGCGAAGAGCACACAAGCCTAGAAGGATATCTTTATCCAGAAACTTATCAGCTGACAAAATTCACAACCACCAAAGAGCTCTTGCAGGCGATGGTTGCGAACTTCCATCAGATCTTTAAATCAATCGAAGGCAAAGGCGAATTGAAAGGTTGGACTCAACATCAGATCGTCACTTTGGCCAGCATCATCGAAAAAGAAACCGGAGCGCCGGAAGAGCGTCCGAAAATTTCTTCGGTCTTTCACAATCGCTTGCTGAAGGGAATGCTTCTGCAAACCGATCCGACCATCATTTATGGATTGGCCGAAGAAGCGCAAAAGACTGTCTATAGCATCACGAAGGCGGATATTCTGAAGCCAACGCGATACAACACATACGTCATTAAGGGATTACCTCCTGGTCCGATTGCCAATCCTGGAAAAGCGGCCTTGGAAGCGGCTGTGAAGCCGGAAAAAACAGAATATCTGTTCTTTGTCTCGCAAAACGATGGAACCCATGTGTTTTCGGCAGACTATTCGACGCATGAAAAGGCTGTGAAGAAGTTTCAAGTCGACAGAAAAGCTCGTGAAGGCAAATCTTGGCGGGATCTAGGTAAAAAGCCGACGGGTCCTTAAGCACTATCTTGACGGCATCCTAACTGGAAAATCGTCGGTGCCTCCCGTATAGACAGGCTCCCTCACACAGTTAGAAGGAGCCTTGTATGAACCATTTGCTATCAGTTCTTGTCTTGCTTTTGGCGTTGGGTGCACAAGCCAACACGACCGAGTCGGCTTTCAAAGCGGATTCTTCAATCCCTCAAGATTTGAAAACGAAAATCTTGGAACAGATGAAGGCGACTTTCTCGTCTTGGAACTACGGAATGGATGGCACTCATCTGACCACTTCGTATATTACTGTCGAGAGCGCTGACATCGACGTGAACAATCCACCGAATTCACGTTACCGTGTTACCAGCGTGTCTGTTGAAGGCGCTGTCTGCGAGTAATTTCGGGTTTTTATAAAGAGTAAGTCTCGGGCCCTAAACGGATGAAATCGTGCCGTTCGGGGTCGAATTTGTAAACATTGAGCCTTGGAATCAAGTTCTCGTCAAAAGTGGGAGCAACGATTTCCAAGGTTCCGTCCCCATCCACATCCGTGACCACCAGGTTGGTCGCATTTCCACGGAAATTGAAATAGGCATCGCGCTTTTCAGGGAGCACAAGTCGTTTCACAAATTTCAGTTTCAGTGAATCGCCTTCATTTTCGAAAATTTCCAATGCAATCGTATCTGACGTCCGAACCTTGATCACAGAGACCTTCATACCCTGTCCAGTGATGTCCGCGTCTGCTTTGGCTAAAACACTGCGTGAGTTCGTGACAATCACGCTGCGAATAAATTCACGTGATGTTGGGATCAATGTCAGTACAGCCAGGCAAACGGAAATCAGGCAGAGCGTTGGAAAGCTGAGCCAGAAGATTTTTTGTTTCTGCGCGACTGTCATTTGGGACATACTTCCAAATGATATGAAGAAAGAAGAATTTTATCAACTGATCGAATCCCGAAAATCCATTCGCAAGTACAAACCGGACCTGCCTCCGCGCGATGTGATCGAACGAATCCTGACAGCCGGCATGCATGCGCCAAGCGGGAAGAACCGGCAGAACTGGCGATTTTTCGTCGTGACTGGAAAAAAGCGGGAAGAGTATTTGAAGTACTCGCAGAAATCTTGGCTGGGGATCAAAGACATTCTTTCTCAGCGTCTGAAACCGTCGTTGTATCAGTTCACCGAAAGATTCTTCTACACGCTTGGTGATGCACCGGTTTTAATTTTCTGTTACTCGAACAACACGCCTGACGAGCGCTATCACACCAGCATTGGCAGTGTGTATATGGCTGTGGAAAACATGAATCTTGCGGCGATCGTGGAAGGACTTGGTAGTTGTACGATGGGTGCGCCGTTGGAAATCAAAGAAGATGTCGATAAATTTTTAGGCGTCACGGAACTTCCGGAATACAAAGCCGGGGAGCTCGAACTTTTGTGCGGAATCGTCATGGGCTATCCGGATCACGAACCACCCAAGGCACCTCGGCAAACTGAAGGCCGGGTGACTTGGATATCGTAATTTACGCGAACCATTCGAACTGTGGCCCAAAATAGTGAAGCGATTTCGGTTTGACTGTCGTGGGGTCAGCCTTGGTTTTCACATCGTTCACAGCATCTCTGAAGGCTTTATCAATCAGACTCTGCTCGGTCGAATTTGGACGTGTCGTCGACGTGGACGTATTGAGGGTCGCGGTTGTATTGCTGTTTGGATTTTTCATATCGATGCGGAATAGAAGTTGATCCAATCGTTCCTTCGGAATGATCCCCTGCAAATTTTTGCGCAATTGTTTTTCGATGCTCTCACCGATGGTTCCCAATGTTCCTCGCGATTCGGCGGCAATACCCGCTGGTATGGTACTCATGCGAATGGAGGATGGATCCATTTTTTTGGCCAACGCATCCGAGATCTGATCCCGAACTCTTTGCGACATCGGTTTGTTAGGAATAATGACCATATCATCACCGCTGGCTTTGATATCGACCTCAATCCCATTCTCTTTGGCGATATTTCGGACAATCGTATCAATTTCCTCTTTCATTTTGTTGAATGAAGCTGTGACGGCTTGTTCACCCTCGCGTGCTCCTTGGATAGCTCCATTGAGGCTGCGCTTGTTTCCGGCTAAGGCTTCGGCGGTTGCTTTCAGATTTTTTCCGCCCATGCCCTTGAAGTCGATGTTGATACCACCTTTGTCGGCACCGGCAAGACTGGCAACTTCGCGCTGAATGACATTGATGCCAGGTGAAAACTCATCGACAGCTTTTGCGTAGGACATGATTCGTCTGGCTTGATCGGATGTAATTTCCACGCTCAAAGATTTGGAAATCTGAGCGCGCAATTCTTCAGGATTGTTCGATTTTCTGACCAACTCGAAAACTTCCGTTTTCAAAGTCACTCCGCCGTCGGAATCCCACAAGGTCGTGTCTTTGAGGTCACGCTTCAAAGATTGGCGTGTTCCTTCGGCTTGGCTCATTGTTTCCTTCAAAGCTTTTTGAACTTTCTTTTCATTGAAGCTGTAAAGGCGATTTTCATCTTGTTTCTTAGAATAGCGAGTGGCCAAGTTTGCTTGATCTCCGGTTTCACCGTAACCTGCGCGGAACCAATTTCCTGCTTCGCCAGATTCACGCACAAGTTTATTTTCCTGAACATACTTGGCGAACTCGTCATTCACCTCTTTGAGACCCTGATCCAAATCTTTTTCCCAGCTTCCAGGAATACTTTTCGCCGGTGGGACTGGCTCGAATGCATACCGTTGAGATTTGAAATCTTCGTAGAAAGCTTCAAGCTCTTCTTTCATTTCCGGATGATCTTCTATCATTTTGATGAAAGTCTCATCTGACAGTGGTCCTTCCAATTCTTTTTTGACGCTTGGATGGGCCTTCGCAAATGCTTCGACTTCTTCAGCTGGCAATGAGTTGCTTTTTTTGACAGCGGCGATGCGGACTTCCGGATGTTTTTTCAGAAGCGCTTGAACTTTTGCTTCCGATAAGTCGGCATGCTTATTATTCAAGGCAGTCACCAAATCTTTATCCAAGGTTGTATCGTTCAACCATTTGGTAAAGAGATTTTGAATATCAAGAAATCGTGTCTTTCCGCCGGGCTTGGCTTCAGTCGTCGCCTTTGCCCAAGTTTCATTTTTGTCAGCCGAGATATGACGATTGCCGTTTTCGGCAATCGCTTTTTCACGATTTGGACTGCGGTGATATTTGGAAGTTTCGTTCGATTGATGTACGACTTCCGGATGACGGCGTTCGATTCCGTCCGGAGGACCGGGTTTGGCCGCCGCGACTTCAGATGCATCCGCACCGCCACCAGCTCCGCGGGTATTGGCAGCTGCATGACCAGCGGAAGAGCTACCTCTGCTGGATTCTCGGAGGGCGTTACCAAAATTTTTCGCGGTTCGTGATGCCAGTCCCGCAGACAGACTGTCTGTGACAACGAAGACGCTATCGAGATAGCAGCTGTTGGCCATTCGCGCCGCTTGTGAAGCGGATGTCGATTGCGATGGACAAGATTTTCCATCCAATGCTTTGTTCGGTGCCAGTGTCAGTGCAACTTGCGGTTTTCCTTTGATACAAGATTCATAGGCCTGATTGATACTACTGCTGGCCATCCCGACTTCAGCGGTCACAACAGCAGCACCAATCGCCAAACGGGCGAGCCTTGAAAAACTTGAAATGCGCGCAACAGCGGCGGGAGCCGTCAGTCCACCTGTGATGATCGAAGCGCCGGTGACTCCCAATGTGACCAGTCCTTCATGGCTCATCGAGGCCAATTGATCACGCTCGGTGTGGCGTTCGATCACGTTTTGTTGACACTGATACAGCTCGATGGCCGAGCGGCGACTGTCATTTTTTTGAATGCGATTTTCCTCGCCCATATAGACGCCATTGGTGACCCGGCGTAAAAACTCGGGCGAGCAGTCATCGCGACTGGCATTGTTGGAAATTTTCTGTCCGGTGAGGCAATAGTAGGCGGACTCGAGATCTTTTTTGGTTTCTCGCAGTCCATCTCGATTGGCGGCGAGCTGATTGGTCATCGCCTTTTTAACTTGTTTGGGATCAAACGGAAATTTTCCGGCGACGGGGCCCGAGATATCAAATCCCTTCAGAGCATCATTCTTGGAAAAATTCGGTTGCACCGTCGAGTCCGTATTGACTGTTTTCTTGAACTCACTGCCGAACAGAAATGGATAGGTCGCGATTGTCTGGTCGATGACTTCTTTGTTTCGTTTGGAATCGCAGAAAGTTTTGTTCAGTAAATCCGGCCGCGCGAAAATTTTAGACGCATCATCGGACAAAACATTCAGGCATTGTCTCAGTTGTGGCGAACCATTGTTTTTGAGACTGTTCGCAAGCCCTTCGCCACCGCCGGTGTATTTGCAGTTATTGTCGACAAGGCCGACACAGAACACATGATCCGCCGCTGCAGCTGCATCCTTAGCCAACGCATCGTACTCTTCGTCTGTCGCCATTTTCTTGCAGGCTTCCTTGTAAGAAGCGCATTTGGGACCATGGGTCTTGAAAGAGTTGTCGCAGAAGGACTCATCAAACGGAGTGTTCGGCAAAGTGGCGTTGATCGACGTGGCTTCGTCGATGACTCGGGAAAGTCCTTCGTCGATTCTTCGCAAGGCAGTGAAATATTTCGAAGTGGTTAGAACTCCGTCTTCGCCATTTGGCAGCGGGCAGTTGTTGATCGGCGAATAGCTGACGTCTTTGAAGCGATCCGAAAAAGTATCTTCATAAGTTTTTTTGAGATCGTTGACGTCGCGGGTTTTGTTCGACTCTAAAGCATTTCGGCAAAGTGTGCCTTGCTCGGAATCCAGCGGCGCGACCAGAAAAAATCTTTTGTTTTGTTTGTCATCGATCGCCCATTCCAACAAAGGCTTGGGGCATTGACCGGCGTAGGGAATCTTATCCAGAACCGTTGTGTTCCCTGGCGGCTTCATCATATTGGTGATCGTAGCTGTTTCGGCGTTGGCTACGAGAGAAGGCAAACTCACGCCCATCAGAATCGCAATTGCAAATGCGATCATCCAAAGTCGAAGTAGAATGCGTGGCCGTTGGGGGCTTTTCATCCACTGTATTTATCGGAATTTTGTCGGCTCTGAATAAGTCCTAACTGCCGGAAAACTCTGGATTTTTGAAAACTTAACCTAAACTGAAACTCGACTATCCAGGAGGACGGCTAAGATTGAAAGAAGCACCCGGTTCAAGGCTGCGAAATCACACTATATTCTTGCTCGCCAAAGAAGACCTAAAACCCCAGAATTCTTGATAAAATCCAGATGCTTTTCGTGTTCAGTTTGTGTTAAACACCTGGACCTTAGACGCGATGTAGTTACAAAAAAGGGGTAGGCACTCTTTGTTGCTCGAAACACTTCGACAAAATCCATTCGTTTTAGCGCCCATGGCCGGGATCACTGACCATGCGTTTCGAACTTTTATGAAGGCTCGAAAAGCGGGGATTGTTGTCACCGAACTGATTTCTGCAACTGGTGTCGAGTACAAATCCGATCGCACCTTGAAAATTATGAGCTATGACGAAACTCAGCGACCGATCGGTGTTCAGTTGTTCGGTGAAGATCCCGAAATCATGGCGCGCGCCGCAGTTTTCGCTGAAGAAAAAGGCGCCGACTTTATCGATCTGAATTTCGGCTGTCCGGTTCCGAAAGTTGTGAAGAAGGGCGCGGGTTCAGCGATCCTCAAAGATCTTCCGCATATGATTCTGATGATCTCGACGATCAAAAAGGCGATCAAGATTCCGCTGACGATCAAAATCCGAACGGGTTGGGATCAAAACACACGAAACGCTGACGAAGTCGTGAAAATCGCGCACAACGAAGGCGTGACTTGGGTCGCCATTCACGGGCGTACGCGTGCTCAAAGTTATTCAGGTCTCGCTGACTGGAATTATATCGGTGAAGTGAAAAGTCGAGCAAAGCTTCCAGTTTTGGGGAACGGAGATATCCTGACCGCCGAGCAAGCCGTTTCGCGATTAAAAGAAACTGGAGTTGATGGCGTGTTGATTGGCAGAGGTTGCTTGAAGAACCCGCATATTTTCGCGGATGCTCTGGCCCTCTGGCAGGGAGAGAAACTCGACTCGACTCTCGAGCGAGACTATGTCAATTTGTACAAACAATTACACGAAGTTCTGACGGCTCATTGTGATGAGCGCATTTTGCAGATACAGCTGAAAAAATTCGCGGCTTGGTTTGCAACTGGGTACCCCGGTGCCTCGGCATTTCGTAAAAGCGTATTCCAAGCCAAATCCACAGAAGATGTTCTGTCGAGTAGCCTGGAATTTTTTGGTGGAATTCAAACACTCAATCAAGCGGACACTTCGCAAGAAGCCTTCTTGATGGGTGGTCACGGTTAAAGAAATAGGAAGCAGGAAAAATGGCACTTCAGGATCCAAGTAAAATTCGCAATATCGCAATCATCGCGCACGTCGACCATGGGAAGACGACGCTGGTTGACCACTTGATTAAACAAGCCGGAACATTCCGTGAAAACGAACATGTTGCCGAACGTTTGATGGACTCGATGGATCTTGAAAAAGAGCGTGGAATCACCATCGCGGCGAAGAACGCCTCTTTCCAATACAAAGATTATAAAATCAATATCGTCGACACCCCCGGGCACAGCGACTTCGGTGGAGAGGTCGAGCGCGTTTTGAACATGGTTGATGGCGCGATCTTGCTGGTCGACGCTTCCGAAGGTCCACTTCCACAAACACGTTTCGTGTTGAAGAAAGCCCTCGAGCAAAACATCAAGGTCATGGTTTGCATCAACAAGATCGATCGTCCGGATGCTCGTATCCAGGAAGTTCACAACGAGATCTTCGATTTGTTCATCGATCTCGAAGCGACTGAAGAGCAAGCGGACTTCACGACGATCTATGCGATCGCACGTGATGGTATGGCGACATTGAATCCAGAAGTGAAGACCGACAACTTGACTTGCATGTACGACAAAATCATCGAGCTGGTTCCGCCGCCGAAGATCGACACGGCAGCTCCATTGCAAATCCTGGTTTCGAACTTGTCTTACAACTCGTTCGTAGGTCGTTTGGCCATCGGCCGTGTTCGCGCCGGACAAATCAAGGTCGGCGACAACGTGGCGTGCACGATGGAAAAAGGCAACAAGACGATGAAAGTCAGTGCGCTATTCCAATATCACGTCAACCAACCTGTGCAGGTTCAAGAAATCGGTGCTGGTGATATCGCGATCGTTGCGGGCATGGAAGATTTCAGCATCGGTGACACCATCACATCTGCAACTGATCCTCGTCCATTGCCACGTATCCGCGTTGAAGAGCCAACGGTCGGTGTGATCTTCTCGGTCAACAACGGACCTTTCGCTGGTCTTGATGGAAAGAAAGTCACCAGCCGTCAGATCCTTGAGCGTTTGGAAAAAGAACTTTTGCACAACGTTGCGATCCGTATGGAAAAAACCACTTCGAACGAAGCTTTCAAAGTTGTCGGTCGTGGTGAATTGCAATTGGGTGTCTTGGTCGAGCAAATGCGCCGTGAAGGTTTCGAACTTTGTGTATCGAAGCCTCAGGTTATTATGAAAAAAGAAGAAGGCCGCCTGTTGGAGCCTTTCGAGCAAGCAACCATCGATATCGAAGACAGCTTCGTCGGTGTTGTAACCGAGAAAATGGGAATCCGAAAAGGCATCATGACCAACATGAAGACCAATGGTTCAGGCCGTACTCGTCTGGAATTCCGTATCCCAGCGCGCGGTTTGATTGGTTACCGTTCCGAATTCCTGACGGACACTCGTGGTACGGGTCTTTTGAATACTCAGTATGATGGTTACGACGAATATCGTGGTGACATCACAGCTCGTTCAAACGGTTCAATGATTGCGGATCGTAAGGGCGTTGCGGTTGCTTACGCGATCTGGGGTTTGCAAGAGCGTGGTCGCATGTTTGTGCATCCACAAACGGACGTCTACGAAGGCATGGTTGTCGGTGAACACGCGAAAGAAAACGACCTGGTCGTGAACATCTGCCGTGAAAAGAAACTGACCAACGTTCGTGCCTCGGGTGCCGACGAAGCGATTCGTCTGGTTCCTGTGAAGCCAATGACGTTGGAGCAGGCGATGGAATGGATTTCGGACGAAGAACTGATCGAAGTTACGCCGAACCACATTCGTATTCGTTGCCGCGAACTGGATCCACATAAACGCAAGCGCAAGTCATCTGCAGACGAGTAGTTAGTTCCAGAGACAGATTGAATCTCTAAAAACCCAGGCCGAAAACCTGGGTTTTTTATTTTCCCCACCCTCAGTCGAGTTCCCCCGATCCCTTTCTTGAGAACGCCACGCTTTTCCGCGAAAATAGTAAAGCAACGAAAGCGAGCAGCCTGTGAAAGTCATCGAGGCGCGTGGCCTTAATAAAAAATTCGGAGATCACTCGGTCATCCAGGATGTTACCCTTGAGGTTCATCGGGGCGAGTGCTTTGGAATTCTGGCGCCGAATGGTTCTGGTAAATCCACCCTGATGCGCATGATATATGGATCGACTTCGCTTCAAAGTGGCGAGCTGTTTATCGTCGGGTTGAATGCTCGAACGAATATCAAAGAAATCAAAGGCCGTATTGGCGTGCTTCCGCAGGATGAAGGATTAGATCCGGATTTCACGGTTCGCGAAAATCTTCGCCTGTTTGCAAGCTACCAGGGCGTGGATCGAGATGTGGCCATCCACCGTACAGAAGATTTACTGAAGCTAATGCGATTGGAAGAAATGGGCGATCAGCTGGTTCAGGTTTTAAATGCCGGGATGAAACGTCGGTTGGGAATTGCCCGGGCGATGATGAATCAGCCAGAACTTTTAGTTTTGGACGAGCCGACCTCAGGGCTTGATGCACAGGCACGCATCTGGGTTTGGGACTTTCTGCGCAAATTGAAAGACGAAAAAGGCACCGTCATTATGACGACCCATTATATGGAAGAGGCCGAAATGATCTGCGATCGCATCGCGGTCATGGATAAAGGGCAAATTCTAGCTGTCGGTGAACCGCAAAAATTGATTCGGCAGAATATTGGAACTCAAGTGGTTGAGCTACAGGTGAGTCGCCATGAAATGCAATACTACTTGTCGCGTTTGACCTCGAATAATTTTAGATTTCAAGTCGTCAGAGATCAAATCAACGTGCATTTGCAAAGTTCGGATGATGTGCAAAAAGTTATGGGTCTTGTGCAAAGTATGAAAGTCACCATTCGTCAGCCGACACTGTCGGATGTATTTTTGAAACTAGCCGGACATGATTTAAGGGATGAACCACTGTGAAAGCCGAATCTCTTCGTTTACCGACATTTGCTTCGGGCATTCTGCAAATCTGGAAGCGCAGTTTTCAGCAGTTTCGCCGATCTTGGCTTTTGCACTTTTTCTGGATCGTGCTGGAGCCGCTTTTGATTATAATGGCGATTGGTTAAGGGTTGGGGGGTTT
>CBIHPB010000012.1:0-20956 GCA_966211485.1 uncultured Bdellovibrio sp. | reverse complement strand
GCCAAGCGGTCGCGATACAGCAAATGCGCCTACAGCGGTTGACTGGCTTAGAGCGCGAGAAAATCCAAGCCGAACTGGCCGAGCTGATGAAGCAAATCGAATGGCTGAACTTTGTTCTGTCTGACGTTCGCGAGATCTACAAAATCATCGTGGGCGAATTGGAAGAGATCCGCAAAAAGTACGCCGACAAACGCCGCACGGAAATCACTGGCTCGTCCGATGATATCGAAGACGAAGACCTGATCGCCGATGAAAAGATGATCGTGACTGTGACCAATACTGGTTACATCAAGCGCATCCCTGTTGATGAATATCGTCTGCAAAAACGCGGCGGTAAAGGTCTCAAGGGTATCGAGACTCGGGACGAGGACTATGTCACTGACATTTTCCTTGCGAGCACCAAGACAACTCTGATGGTTTTCACTGATAAAGGAAAGCTGTACTGGGTGAAGGTGCACCGACTTCCGCAGGGAACTCGAACCAGCAAAGGCAAAGCGATTGCCAACGTGGTTCAGCTTGCCAGTGGTGAAAAGGTTCAGGCGATCTTGCCGGTTGAGGAATTCTCAGAAAATAAATATGTGGTGATGCTGACTCAAAAAGGCGTCATCAAGAAAACATCTTTGGATGCTTTCTCGAATCCGCGTCCATCTGGTTTGATTGCATTGACCACGGATCTTGATGACTCTGTGATCGAAGCAAAAATTTCTGATGGCACGAGCGAAATTTTCATCGCCACCAAAGAAGGTATGTCGATTCGCTTTAACGAAAGCGATGTTCGTCCGATGGGACGCTCGGCCCGCGGCGTGAAGGGTATGACCCTGGATAAGAACGACATTGTGGTCGGCATGGAAGTGATCGAGAAAGACTGCAAGGACACCTTGTTGTTGGTGACTGAATCCGGATATGGAAAGCGTTCTGAAATTCCAGAATACCGCGTTCAATCTCGCGGTGGCGTTGGAACTATCACTCAGAAAACGACTGACAAGGTCGGTAATGTTGTTGGAACGAAGAAAGTTCGTCCGGATCAGGAAGTCATCTTGTCGACAGACAAGGGACAGAACATCCGCATGAAGGTTTCCGATATCAGCATCCTGGGCCGAAATACCCAAGGTGTTCGACTGATCAACTTGAAAGACTCGGACGAAAAGGTCACGGGCATGGCGATTGTCGATTCAGACGAAGAAGACACCCAGGGTTCCGGTGAAGCTCCGCAAGTTCACTAAACTATCTCCGCTGCTTTTGATTCTGGCTCTTGGGTGCTCGTCACCCGAAGAGCAGGAGCTGAGCAGCGGCAAGACCGCGGCGAAAGAGGGTCAATTCTCAGTCGCTCTCGAGCACCTCGAGCACGTGGTGACTCGATCTCCAGAATCAAAGTTAGGACTTGAAGCGGCCCGAGAGGCGGCGCGGGTTTCTTTTTACGAACTAAAAGATTTTCCCAAAGCGATCCGATTTTATCAGCAGCTGGTGGTGAGTTCTCCGGATGCGAACGAGCGGCTGAATGCTCAAAAGCAAATCGTCGCTGTTTGCTTTGATCACATGACTGATTATCAGCGCGCCGTGATCGAGATCAACAAACTGATCGTCATGCTTCCAGATCCGAAAGAAAAAGCGGAATTTAAAATGAAGCTGGCTCGTGCCTACTATTATCAAAACAATTTTACTCAGGCGAAAAACGAAACGGACGAGTTCCTGCGAACCAATCCGCCAGCGGATCAAAAGTTTGATATGACCTTCCTGAAAGGTAATATCGCTTTGGCCGAAAAGGATATGCCGACCGCGATCGAGCTGTTCAAAAGTCTTTTGGACGAGTTCCCGGACCGGGCTGTGAAAGACAACGTAGGCCTGACTTTGTCGGTTTGTTACGAAGAGTCGAAGGATTTTAAATCCGCTATTGAGGTGCTGGAGAAGCTGAAAAACTCGCACCCGATGCCGGAATATATCGATATCCGAATCAAACGCCTTCAAGAACGCCTGAAGAACCAACCCGGCGCCCGGGGGAAAATCCGAAAATGAAGAACAAGTATATCGTTTTTGTTGCAATGGGGATTGAGCTGGTTGGAATTATGATCGGCTGCTTACTTATTGGGCAAAAATTAGATGAGATGTACGGTCTAAAAGGGCTTGGAATGATTGGCCTTTCGATGTTAGGACTCGCCGGCTGGATCACGCAAATAGTGATGCTCGCAAAAAAGACCGACCAGCAACCCGGAGAGTAGTTTTGAACCAAATGAAGCTCTTTTTCATCATTCAAGCGGCTGTTACCGTCTTGGGGGCAATCATTTTGGCCGAGGGGCGAAACGCCGAAAGCGCCGCATCATTCGCCATCGGGAGCGGTATCGTCCTGTTCAATGTCTTGTCTTTGGCGTTTGTTTTCTCGCGATTGATTCAGAAAAAACTCATTGCGCTCTCGCTCTCGATCATTGTATTTAAGTACGCGATTTTAGGGATCATTATTTACAAACTTTTAAGCCTCGCATGGATCGACCGATTGTGGCTCTGTGTGGGACTTGCAAGCCTTGTTGTCAGTGCTCTCTTCTACGCTTCGGTTGCTCGCAGTGATGATGACGACGAAGACATAGAGAAATCACAAACGTAAAAGGTTAAGGAATTATTCATGTCGTTTACTTGGACCTCTCTCATTCCCGGTGTTGGCCACGAATATGCTCACGTAGCAACTGCTGGAATCGTGACTGGCGGATTGGTCGTTGCAAGCTTCGCAGCTAAAAAAGCATTGGGCACTGGTGATGCGGCTGTTGTTCCTGCGGATCGCTTTTCTTTGAAAGGTTTTTTCGAACTGATCACTGAGTTTATCGCGGGCCTTGTCGATATGGTCATCGGTGAAGGCGGAAGGAAATACCTTCCGATGTTTGCTTCGTTTTTCACTTTTGTTTTGATCAACAACTTGGTCGGCGTGATTCCTGGAATGGCACCTGCGACCGAGAACTTGAATACAACTTTGGCGATGGGTCTTTTCGTTTTCATCACCTACAACTTGTTTGGTCTGAAAGAAAACGGCGTTTCTTATTTGAAGCACTTCTTGGGTCCGGTTTTGTGGCTGGGTCCACTGATGTTGGTGATCGAGCTGATCTCTCACATCGTTCGTCCGATCTCTTTGGGACTTCGTCTTGCGAACGTTCTAAAGGGTGACCACACAGTTGTTGGAATCTTTTTGGACTTGGTTCCAATTGGTCTTCCAATTCCATTTTATTTGTTAGGAATGTTCGTCGCATTTGTTCAAGCTTTTGTATTCACATTGCTTTCAATGGTGTACGTGGCTTTGGCAACTGCACACGACCACTAATTATTTTTAAAACTAAAATTGCAAAAGTTTATAAAGGAGAAACAATGAAAAACTTCGCAAAAAATATGTTCTTGGCTCTGTCGACTCTGTTCGTAGCATCTGCTGCTTTCGCACAAGAAGCTGCTGCTGCCGCTACTCAAGCTGGTGGTGACCGCGGTTTGATCGCTTTGGGCGCAGGTTTGGCAATCGGTGTTGCAGCTTTGGGTGGCGCTCTTGGCCAAGCTCGTACTGCAGCTGCTGCTTTGGAAGGGATCGCTCGTAACCCTGCTGCGCAAGGTAAGATCTTCACTCCAATGATCATCGGTCTGGCTCTGATCGAGTCACTGGTTATCTACGCTTTCGTTATCGCGTTCTTCTTGAACGGTAAGTTCTAATCCGATAACAGATCTATTAGTTTGCCTTTCTAAAAGGCGAATCATAAAACAGAAGCCGACTGACAACAGTCGGCTTTTTGTTTTTAAGACATTGAATTCACACTGACTTCCTGAGGGGGGAATCATATGAAGACATTGCTTTCAGCAATTCTGTTTTTTGCAGTTTCGGCTCAAGCGGCACCAAGAATTTTGCCGCACATCCTGCCGGATGCTCCAAGCTCTGAATATCGTGGTAAATACATTCTTGGAAATACGGCCGCGTTTGGCGCCGATCAAGATATTGAATCTGCGATCAAGCTGGGCGAGCGAAACATGGCTTGGCTGAATCACATGAATTCTTTCCGTCCTGAAGGACAGAAGATTCAGCTGACCCGCCCTGGAGATCTCAAAGGGATCCCAATCGATTCTCCAAAAAAGTATAGCCCGGATACCATCAGCGTCGACTATCAGACAACGTATGCTGAAATGCCGGCTCCGATGGCTCAGATTCTTTACAGCACTCAACCATTCACCAACGACACTCCGATTGCGGAAGCGGACTATGTGACTTGGGCGAAGAAAGTAGATCGCAACTACCAAACAGCAGTTCGCTGGAAATTGATGGCGCCTTATTTGTCTTATCTCTCTCAACGACGAGCGGAAGATCTGCGCGGTTATTACTTCCTGGCGAAAAAGACTGAGAACGTTGAAGCGAAGTTGCGCTCGGCACACACGCTGCCAGCGGCAGAGCAAGCTCAGATCAAAGATTGGCTCATGCAAATGTGCCAAAACAATGATGGTCTTTCTCGTGATTGTGCGAATCGTGCAGCGGCCAGCATTCAAAACCAGCGCGCTTACGAATTTTATCTCGGCTTTTTGAACAACAGCGAATCGATCTGGAATGGATATTTCTCTTTGGAAAATCCACGCGCTGAAATCACCTGGTCATCTGCGACACCGAACGTGATGAACGTACCGTTTATGAATCCAGGCAACGACCGTGTTTTGGAATTCTTGAAATTTAATATCGAAGAGGAATTCAAGTGGGATCTGTGGAATTTGAAACTGAATTTCGTTTCACAGGCGCCGATCCACGTTGAATTCCAAGCGGGTGTAACTCCGCATGTGAATGGCGCTGGTGGCGACACGATCACAATGGATGCAAATGCTCCTTTGACCGAATGGGATGTTCAATGGACCATCCGTCACGAATTCGGTCACGTTCTGGGCTTTGTGGATTGCTATGAAGAATTCTACGATCCAACCGAAAAAGCGATCATCACTTATCAACTGGATATCGAACATCTGATGTGCGCTCGCTCGGGCCGCATGCAGAAATCTCTGTACGATACTTTGAAACAGTTTTATTACCGCTAGTTTTTTGATCCCCAACAGCTTTTGTTGTTGGGGTTTTTCTTTTTTAAACCATCATTATTAAAAGGAAGACGATGAAAACGATTTCGTTGTTAATTGCAGTTCTTTTTCTTTCTGCTTGTGCACAGAATGATAGCAAAGCGCCAACACCTGTGAAGGCTGATAAGCTGACGACAGAACTGTCAAAGCAGTTCCAGGATTTTAATTTCCGTGCTTCTGAATTCAGAACGATGATTGCGGAAGCCACAAGCTACGACAATTCAATTGGCTACTATGCCCCAAAGGAAATCAGGGACAACTGCACCCACCAAACAACCACAGCGATGTCGACGGCTGCGGGTATTTCAATGGTTCGAGTCAGTCACGTTGGTGGAACAAACTGTCCGATCGAAGTTGAATCGACGATTGTTCAGCCCAATGGCCGTGAAGACTCTTCTGGCTCTTGGACAAATAAATATGTGATCAAGTCTGATCTTTTTCAAAAAAAGTATGGCTTTTTGAATGCTCAGGAGACAGTGAGGTTCGAGTTTTTTGTATTCTCTTCCAGTTCAGCTGCGGAAAACAAAAAAAACCGCAGCTACAAATCAAGCAACGAAGCGTCCATTTCCTTGGCTGAAGGCGGAACCGCAAAGGTATGGGGTGAAAGCGCCTCGTTGGATGCCCCAGAGGATTTCAGCGGTCACTTTTCCAACAATCTCGAAATGAACGGAAACGTGCTTCGTCGCGAGCATTCGAACAATAAAGGTCAAATCGTTAACCGATACCTCTTCAACGACAAAGACATAACAGAAGAGGAATATCGGCAAATTATTCGCAACGGAATGTTTGATTCCTTCACTTTCTACTAAAAAGGCAGGCTTCAATGAAGATGATTTCTTTGCTAACAATCGTATTGTTTTTAACGGCATGTAATAACTCGTCAAATGATAATGGAAAATCGGGTCCGGCAAAAGCGGAAGTCTTTACGGCTGATATCGCGATGGACTTGAATACCTTTACTCTTCGTAGTTCCGCGCTGTTGAATCTTGTTTCAACTAGTATTAGCGGTGACAGTACAATCAGCGCATCAGCACCATTAGAAATTCGCGAGAACTGCACAGCCTTCACGTCAATCGTCACGGCTGAGGGAATTTCAATGGCCAAGACGCAGACTCTTGCCGGTGACAAATGCCCAGTGAATTCAACTCAGACGCGCTATTATCTCAACCATTGGCATGACGTAAACGCCACTTGGAGTGACACCATTCTGGTGAAGGATTCAAATTATCAAAAAAAGTATGGAATCGTTTCGGTCAACAATAAGACCAAACTTGAGTTCACGATTATGCCCGCAGAAAATGTAGCATATATCGATTCGCAAGTCAGTGAGGCGACGTTTACTCTTTCAAATGGCGATACTGCACTTTTGACTAAGACAGCAACTTATCATTCAGGCGCAGACTCGATGAGCAAGACTTCGTTAGCTTTGGTGTATCGTGCGAACGAAATCAAAGCAGAGGCGTTTTGGACTGCTTCGAACGTCTCGGGCGAGTGGACGAAGTTCTACTTTAATGGAAATGAAATTCTAAAAGAAGAATTCAATAGCACAGGCATAAATCGCCTGTGGTCTATCAGTTATTAATTAGTTCAATAAGATTACAGCATCGGATTTACAGTCGCTTCGATTTGCGACTGGATCCGGTCCAGGCCTTCTTTTGTCCACGATTCGAAACGCAAAACAAGAACTGGCTGGGTGTTTGATGCCCGGGCCAGTGCCCAACCGTCTTGGAAGCTGATGCGGACGCCGTCGATCAGGTTTGTTGTGTAGTCTTTACCGCCGGAGAACTGGCTTTTCAGCTTTTCGACGATTTGGACTTTCTTTTCTTCCGTCGTGTCGATGCGGATTTCAGGTGTGTTGAATGAAGGCTGAAGGCCTTCCATCAATTGCTGAATGTTCTTTCCTGATTTGGCCAGGATTTCGCAGACGCGAAGGCCTGCGTACAAAGCGTCGTCGTAGCCGTAGTTGCGATCGGCGAAGAAAATATGTCCGGACATTTCGCCGCCGAAAGGAGCTTTCTCGACTTTGATTTTTTCTTTGATCAGCGAGTGCCCCGTTTTCCACATGATTGGTTGGCCGCCGTGTTTTTTGATATCGTCGTATAAACGGTCCGAGCATTTCACGTCGCCAATGATCTTGGCGCCTTTGTTTTCGGCTAGGATCGCGCGGCTGACCAGAACCATCAGTTCGTCACCGTAAAGCATTTTGCCTGTGTGATCGACGATGCCGATGCGATCGGCGTCTCCGTCGAAACCGATTCCGACAGCGGCGCCTTCTTTACGAACGGCCTCCGCCAGCCACTTGAGATTCTTTTCGACTGTTGGATCTGGGTGGTGATTTGGGAAGCGGCCATCTGGTTCTTCGAACAGGATTGTTGGTTTCAATCCCAGGCCTTCAAACAAACGGCGAACCACGCAGCCGGCAGCGCCGTTTCCGCAATCTAAAACGACTTTCAAGCCATTGAATGAGCCGAATTCTTTTTTATAGCGCTCGATATATTTTGGGAAAATGTCGTATGTTTGCTCGGAACCTTTTCCGTCGACGAACTGGCCTTTTTCGATGATCTGTCGAAGCTTTTGGATTTCCTCTCCGAAGATGGTGCCTTTGCCGACGCTGATTTTAAATCCATTGTAGTCAGGTGGGTTGTGGCTGCCCGTGATCATCACGGCGCCGTCGATGCCATCCAGTTCAAATGTTGTGAAATAAGAAATCGGAGAAGTGACAAGGCCGATGTACAAAACCTGCACGCCAGAATCCTGCAGACCCTTGGACATTGAGGCTTTGATTTCGGGACTTGAAACACGGGCGTCGTGACCCAAAGTGATTTTCAGATTTTTTTTGCCATGCTTTTCGAAAAAGTATTGAGCGTAAGCGCGACCCAAAAGATAAGCGAAGTCCTTGTCGAACTCTTTGTTGTAAACGCCGCGGATGTCGTACTCTCTGAAAATTACGTTCTGATACATAGCTTTTTTCCTCTAGGCCTTTTGGGCGAGTCGGACTCCCCACTTTAAGGCTTCAATCATGGAACCAGGCTTGGCCTTGTTCTGTCCAAAAATATCTTTAGCTGTACCATGATCAACAGAGCTTCGTCGAATAGGAAGTCCCAATGTCAGGTGGGCCCCAACATCAAAGCCATGGGCCATTTTAAACGGAATCAGACCCTGATCATGATAAAGCGCGACGTAAAACGAAAACCGTTTCCAGTTTTCTGGTAGAAAAGCGGCATCCGGAACCATCGGGCCAATAGCGGATTTTCCAAGCTTCAGAGAGTGCAGAAGAGGCTTCAGGCGATGCTCTTCAAACTGTCCAATCAGGCCCTGGTCGCCTGCGTGTGGGTTCAGGCCTAAGATGCCAAGCGGTCTTTTCGATTGAGCTCCAGGCAAAATCTGGCGCGATTCCATCGCGCACTGAATGGCGTCGGTTAGCAGCTCGTCTGTGAGAGCGCTTTCCGTCTTTTCCACAGGGATATGCCCAGAGACCAAAATGACATTGAACTTGGGACCGATGAAAGTCATGTAGGCGCGAGACTTTCCAGAAATGCGTTTCAAGATATCCGTGTGTCCAATGTCTTTAAATCCGGCTGATTGAATTTCCTGCTTCGAAAGCGGAGCCGTGACCATCGAATCAAACTGGTTTTGCAGACAGGCCTTTGCAACATCTTCCACCCACTGGGCGGGAGAGGTCTTTTGGACAATTTCGATCAGCTGCTTGCTTTTGGGTTCAATCGCCAACGCATCGTTGATGCTTGAGACTTCGACCCTGGTAAATTTCGGCAATCGAAATTTTGCAGAGTTTGGCGAGCGGAAAAGGTAAAATTGAGTCTTGGCCTGGGGGCCGAGGTGATTCAAAGCCTTGATTGAAACCTCAAGGCCGATGCCGTCCACATCACCCGATGTGATTGCGACTTTGCGGTGGCTCACTGATTGATCCGGATGAAACTTTCTTCGCGTTTGCCTTCGATCCAATTCTTGAAATGCTTTTCAAACGCTTTTTGGAAAAGACCCGCACGGATTTTTTCTTTTTCTTTTTCGTATTTCGGATCGGCGATGATTTTTTTGCTTAAGACCTTGATGATATGAAAGCCCGCGCGAGTTTGGACGACGTCCGATACATCCCCAGCATTCAACCCCTGAACGGCTTTTTCCATTTCAGGATTGAATTCACCAGCTTTGAAAACACCCAGCACCCCACCTGCAGTGAAATTCGAGTCTTCGCTGTTTCCTTCGGCCAGGGCATCAAACGAGCCACCTTCGCGAAGCTTCCTCAGCACAGCATCCGCACGTTCTTTCGCAGCCTGGGGGCCGCCCTTGCGAGGGTTGAAAAGAATATGCGCCAACGAGTACTCGTAGATTCCGGTGCTGGCGTTTGGATTCACGCGGGCATACTGAGCCGAAACATCCTCGTCCGAGACTCGGATCTTCGAAGAAATTTCCTGTTCGATCAACGACTGACGCTCGATCCGGGTTTTGATAAAGTCCTGGTAGTCGCTGGCGTTCATGCCTTGCGCTTTGATGGCGCTCATCAGGTCGGCGCGAGAGACGTTGTTTTTCTTGGCGATGTCCCGGATTTCTTGTTCGACACGCTCGACAGTGACACCCAAATTCAGGCGCTTGATCTCAGAATCCAGAATTTTTTCGTTCACCAGATAATCCAACATCAACTGACGATTGCCTTTCAAAGAATCCGAACGCTGACCAAACAGCAGAAGGTCATCGATCATACCGCCCGAATCGACCTTCTTGTTGAAGGCACGAAGATCGGAAAGCAAAACGATCTCAGAATTCACGACAGCCAAAATGCGATCGACGATTTCAGCGGAGGCCAATGATGTTGTTAACAAAATGGCTGCCAGAATAAATTTTCGAATCATTTTTGACCTCGTGTTTCGACAGTAATCGCCGAAAGCAAATCATTGTCCCGAAGGACGCGGCTTGCGCGAATTTGCTTATCAAGCCAGGCCGCAAACTCGGCTTGCTCGCGCTTACCGACTAGCGTCTGGACGATCTCGGGGCGAACCTCTTCGATTGTCGCAAAGCCAGGACCCGTTTTCCGTTCTACTTTAAAGATGTGAAAGCCGTAAGAGCTTTCCAGCACCTGACTCATGCCGCCAATTGGCAGTGCAAAAGCCTTATCGAAAATATCGACCGAACCCTTTTCGATCCAGCCAACAAGCCCACCACTCTTCGCTTCTGGGGCGACAGAATACTTCTTAGCGAGCTCGCCAAAGTCCTGCTTCTTCAGTTCGTCACGAACGCTTTGCGCCTTCGACAGATCGTCCAGGATGATTTGTCGAAGGTAAATGCGGTCTTTACGTTTGTATGCGGCTTTGTTTTCTTCGTAGTATTTTTTAACTTCTTCTTCGGACGGCTGTGGAACTTTCTCGGCCATTTTCTTGAAGACTTTTCGAGATAGCAGCGTTTGCTTCAGCTCTTCTTTCCAATCCGACATCGAAAGATTTTCTTCAGCCAAAGCTCGGCGGAAGGAAAGGTCATCTGGATAGGACGAGCGGAATTGATTGATCTCTTTTTCAAGCTCGGCATCGTCTACTGAAATACTTGAACCTTTGGCGTAGCCTTCGATCAAGGTTTGTAAAATAAAAACGCGGATCACGTCTTCCTTTGCACGCTTGACGTTGCCGGGATCTTTCGCAGACAAAGCGTCGAAGTTTTTTAAACGTCTGGCCAGATGATCAGAAAATTCTTTGGCTGATAACTGACGATCGTTGACCTGCACGACGGGTTTTGAGGCCACACGAGAGGCGCCCAGATCGCATCCGGCGATCAGAAAACACAGGCTCAAATGAAAAAGCCCCGTAAGAGCGGGGCTTCTAAATCGCGGTAACAAAGAAACCTCTTAGTTGATCAGCTTTTTGTTCACTTGGATCTTATAGCTCTTTTTCAGTTTCTCGAAGTAATCGTTGAAAACATCGCGGCGCTTTTCATCGAACACGGCAGCACGAATCGCACGCTTGTTTGCATTGTCGAAAGTGCGGCGGCCTGTCACCTTGATGATGTGGTAGCCGAATTGTGTTTCCACAAGCCCAGCGACTTCGCCGACGTTCATTTTCATTGCGGCTTCATAGTAACTTGGAACCCAAGCCAAACGATTTCCCCAACCGATATCGCCACCGGTTGCTTTGCTCAAAGGATCATCTGAGAAAAGCTTCACGAGCTCTTCGAATGGACGCTTGGACTTCTTCACGTCTTTTTCCCAGATCTCTTCCGCACGCTTCTTCGCTTCTGCACGCTGTTCTGGTGTCGCGCCTGGCTTGACCTCGATCAGGATGTGAGAGGTACGGATTTCGGGATTCTTTTTGTAATAAGCTTCCATTTCCTTGTCAGAAACAGAGATCTTCTGAACGCGATCGCCCAAGTCTTTTTCTAGCAGAGCCTTGTAAAGCTCTTGGCGCATACGATCGGCCACAACCGGATCGTTTTGCAGTTTGCGCTTATCGGCTTCTTGCAAACCCACTTCATACCGGATCAGGTCTTCCAGGAATTGTTCTTTTGTTGGCGGATTGACGGTTTGGTTTTTGATGTCGGTGAACTTTTTGTTGAACTCTTCAACCGTGATGGTTTTGCTTCCAACAACCGCTACAGGTTCCTTCGATTGGGCGCCAGCCACAGTGACCAGACATGAAACCAAAAGAAAAGGCATAAGAGCTTGGAAACGCTTCATATTTCGACATCCTTAAGTAAAAGAAAAAGTCCTTTTAAAAAGGCTAACTGACAGAGGGGGGAGCGTCTATTTTTTTGAGCGCTTCAGCCTGTGCATAGCGCAGGGCGTCTTCGACCTTTTTCGCCAGCTCTTCAGAGCGCGGATCCATCTCTTTGGTGACGGGACCGATCGGTCCCACCCACTGCATGTAGATTTTGGCGAATGGTTTTGGGAGGAAAGCTTTGTTCCAGGCTTTTTCAAAAACCCATTTGTGTGAACACGCAACACCGACTGAATAAATCGGGCAGTTCATCAGGCGGCTCATTTCAAAAACGCCAGGCTTCACTTTGTAAATCGGACCCTTGGGACCATCGACAGCAAAGCTTGAGTTCCGCTTTTCATCACGCACCAAGCGGACCAAGCCCTTCATGGCGTTGATCGCTCCGCGGGTGGAGGATCCACGGGTTGTGACTCCGCCCAAAAGACGGATCACCGTGTTCATCATTTCGCCGTCTTTGCTGGTGGAAGTGATGGTGGCGATTCGGTATCGACCCACCAAATAGATCAAAGCCACTTCATCGCCATGCCAATGCGCAAAAATCAGTGGCTCTTTGTTTTTCAGGGAACGCTTCATCTCTTCCGGCTCGTCCACCACCACCCGCCAGGTCATGGAAAGTGATTTGAAGAAGAGCCAGACGATAAAGCCTAGAATGTATTTACGAAACCAAAGTTCGATCAATGATGAAGAGCCTTCTTGAATTCTTCAGTCAGCTTTGGAACCACGTCGAACAAATCGCCGACGATTCCATAAGTCGCCTTTTGGAAAATCGGAGCATTTGGATCATTGTTGATTGCCACAATGACCTTCGCACCCGACATGCCCGCCAAGTGTTGGATCGCGCCGGAAATTCCGACCGCGATGTACAAAGTTGGCGCCACAGTTTTACCTGTTTGACCGACCTGCATGTTATGTCCAACCCAGCCGGCATCAACCACGGCACGAGAAGCACCAACAGTTGCACCCAAGACATCAGCAAGCTCATTCAGAAGCTTAAAGTTTCCAGCTTCTTTCAAGCCACGACCACCAGAAACGATGATGTTGGCTTCAGTCAGATCCAACTTTTCAGACGCACCTTTGACGACTTCTTTGATCAAAGTTTTCAAATCTGGTTTTGAGAAGGTGTGCTCGGTCACGTTTGCTGTCGCGCCCGCTTGTGGTGGGTCGATTGGCAACTGATTCGCACGCATCAAAACGATTTTCACAGGGCTGTCTTGGAAGGTCATTTTTGCAAATGCTTTTCCAGAATAAGTCGGACGTTTCACAGTCACGTCGTCGCCCGAGATTGTCAGCTCGGTGCAATCGCTGAGAACACCTGTATTCAAGTGAGCAGCTACACGCGGAAACAAGTCGCGGCCCAAAGAGCTTGAAGATGCCAAAAGGATGGTTGGCTTGATTTCGCCAACGGCCTTGCTGACCATTTCGGTGAACAATTCCGGGTTGTATTGATCAAAGCTTGCATCTTTGAACATATGAACTTCGCTGGCGCCGTAAGCCGCGCACTCGTTCGCAAAGCCTGAAGCCTGAGAGCCACCGATCAAGGCTGCAACGGGTTGCCCCGATTTTTTTGCGGCCGTTAGAAGCTCTTGTGCGCTTCGTTTGATTTTTCCGTTTGCTGATTCAACAAAAACTAAAATTTTTCCCATGAGTCTTATCCTTTACAGAACCTTGGCTTCATCACGAAGCGCTTTGACCAAAGCCGACACTTGTGCGGCCGCATCGCCTGACAACAGCTTCACCGCTGGTTTTTCCGGAGGAAGCTCCAGGGAAACAGTTTTTGTTTTCGCCGTGGCGCCGCCAGAGACGGCAGCGAAATCCAGCTCTTTGATCACCTTCTTTTTGGCTTTCATAATTCCAGGCAGGCTGGCGTAGCGAGGCATGTTCAGCCCCTTGTTGGCGCCGACAACAGCGGGAGTCAGCATTTGCACAACCTCTTTAGCCCCACCTTCCACATCTCTTTCCACAGTGATGTTTTCGGCGGTCATTGCAAATTTCGAAACAACCGTTGTGTGAGGAACCTTTAGGAATTCCGCCACCATTTGGCTGACAGAAGAGGCATTGTCATCAATCGCCAACTTTCCAGTGAAGATCACTTTGCCGCCACCTTCTTGTTGGATGGTTGCAGCCAGAGCTTTTGCAGTTTGCAGAGGATCGATGTTTTCTGGGGCATCGACCGCGATGCCCTCGTCAGCACCCATGGCTAAAGCTGTTCGGATTGTTTCAACAGTGCGCTTTTTTGGACCCACGCTGATCACCCAAACCTGTGAGCCGGCATTGGCATCGCGAGTTTTGATGGACTCTTCGACAGCGTACTCGTCATAAGGGTTCATGACCCATTTAATGCCCGTCGTGTCAATTGACTGAGAATCCGCACCAATCTTGATTTTGGTCTCGGTGTCGGGAACCTGCTTAATACAAACAAAGATCTTCATATCTTTTACCTTCTGACTTGCGCCACTGGCGCTGATTCTGACCTGGAGTAAACGCTCGCAATATCAGACAAAACGTCAATCGAATCAAAGATTTCTTGGGTCAGTAACGTGATGCTTCAACTAGACAAAAACGCCATGCAGGTCTACAAATGAAAACAGATTGAAAACACATCTTTGAGCTTAAAGGACATCACGATGGAAGTTACAGCGACACGTCCGTTTTTCCTCTCCAGTATCGGCAAAAAATATCTGATGGGTTTCACGGGACTCATCTGGGCCGGATTCGTACTTTCCCACATGCTGGGAAATATGCTGATCCTGGTCAGCGCCGATGCCTACAACAAATATGGTCACGGCATCGTCACCAGCGGAATTTTGATTCCGGCGGAGATTGTCTTGGTTCTGGCTTTGGTCGTTCACGTTCTGATGGCTGTTATGCTGACGATGGAAAACCGAAAAGCCCGAGGCAGCCGGTACGCGGTGACCCCGAAAGGTGACAAAGGCGGCTCGCTGGCTTCTCGAACTATGGCAATCCAGGGAAGCTTGGTTCTGGCTTTCGTGATTCTGCACCTAATCACTTTTAAATACGGAACTTACTATGAAACAACAGTGGCCGGGGTTCAAATGCGCGACCTTCACCGTTTGGTGGTCGAAGTGTTCCATCAGCCGGGCTATGTGGTTTGGTATTTTGTCGCTTTGTTGGTGCTGGGCTTTCACTTGCGCCACGGTGTTGGTTCGATCTTTCAGTCTTTTGGATTGAAGAATGATCACTATGCTCCTTTGATTCAAAAAATCGCAATCGGCTATGCCGCTTTGGTGATTCTTGGATTTCTTTCTCAACCCTTCTATGTGTTCTTCATCGCGGGATAGGTAAAAAAATATGGCAACACTTGACGGAAAAGTACCTTCGGGACCGATCGAACAAAAATGGGATGATCACAAGTTTCATATGAAGCTGGTGAATCCGGCGAACAAACGAAAGCACACGGTGATCGTCGTTGGAACCGGATTGGCCGGCGCCAGCGCTGCAGCCTCTTTGGGCGAGCTTGGTTACAATGTGAAAGCCTTCTGCGTTCACGAGTCTCCACGCCGAGCTCACTCGGTGGCAGCTCAGGGTGGTATTAACGCCGCGAAAAATTATAAAAACGACGGCGACAGTGTTCAGCGTCTTTTCTACGACACAGTTAAGGGCGGAGACTTCCGCGCTCGCGAAGCGAACGTTTATCGTTTGGCTCAGGTGTCGACTCAGATTATCGATCAGTGCGTGGCCCAGGGTGTTCCGTTGGCGCGCGAATACGGCGGCTTGCTGGCGAATCGATCTTTTGGTGGAGCACAGGTTTCCCGTACGTTCTATGCTCGTGGTCAGACGGGGCAGCAGCTTTTATTGGGTGCTTACTCGGCGATGATGCGACAAGTGGAGAAGAAACAAGTTCAGCTTTTCAATCGTCGCGAAATGCTGGATGTGGTGATGATCAATGGTCAGGCGCGCGGAATCGTCGTGCGCAATCTGCAAACGGGCGAGCTCGAGTCTCATGAAGCTGATGTTGTCGTTTTGGCAACTGGCGGATACTCGAACGTCTTCTTCCTTTCGACGAACGCGATGGCTTGTGCGGTAACGGCAGCTTGGAAAGCGCACAAAAAAGGCGCTTACTTTGCGAATCCTTGCTTCACCCAAATTCACCCGACTTGCATTCCAGTCTCGGGCGAGCTGCAATCAAAATTGACCTTGATGTCCGAATCGCTTCGTAACGACGGGCGTGTTTGGGTTCCAAAAACAAAAGGCGACAAGCGTCCTCCGGCACAGATTCCAGAGAATGAGCGCGATTACTATCTCGAGCGCGTCTACCCAAGCTTCGGAAATTTGGCTCCGCGAGACGTGGCGTCCCGTCAGGCGAAATACCGCGTGGACGAAGGCTACGGCGTGGGTCCAACTGGTGTCGCGGTTTATCTGGATTTCAAAGATGCGATTCAGCGCTTAGGTGAAAAAGCGATTTCGGAAAAATACGGAAACCTTTTCGAAATGTACGAAAAGATCACGGGCGAAAATCCGTACAAAACTCCGATGTGCATTTACCCAGCTCCGCACTACACAATGGGCGGACTGTGGGTGGATTACAATTTGATGAGCAACATCCCAGGTCTGTTCGTTGCCGGCGAGGCGAACTTCTCAGATCACGGTGCGAACCGATTGGGAGCATCGGCTCTGATGCAAGGTTTGGCCGACGGATACTTCGTTCTGCCATTCACAGTAGGTAACTACATCGCCGGTACAAAGATCGAAAAGGTTCAAACGACTCATGAGGCTTTCAAAGCGGCGGAAAACAATGTTCGCACCGAAATCCAGAAGATGATGTCGATCAAGGGTTCTCGCACAGTCGACAGCATCCACAAAGAGCTAGGCCGAATCATGTGGGAAAACTGCGGTATGGGCCGAAACGAAAAAGGTCTGCAGTCAGCGCTTCAGCAAATTCCAAAACTGCGTGACGAATTCTGGAACAACGTTCGCATCCCGGGTGAAGCGAACGATGTAAACCCAGAGCTTGAAAAGGCAGGACGGGTCGCCGACTTCTTAGAGCTTGGCGAGTTGATGTGCAAAGACGCTTTGGATCGCAAAGAATCTTGCGGCGGTCACTTCCGTGACGAGTACCAGGAAAACGGCGAAGCCAAGCGAGACGATGCGAATTTCTGCTACGTCGCTGCTTGGGAATACAACGGCGCGGGCAAAGCTCCGACGTTGCATAAAGAAGAACTGAAGTTTGAAAATGTCAAACTGGCAACACGGTCATACAAATAGAGGTTGGACATGGGAAGCGGATCAGGAAAATTACTGAATTTGAAATTGAAAGTTTGGCGCCAAAAGTCTGCAAAAGACCAAGGCCGCTTTGTCGATATCGACGCCAACAAAGTCTCTGAGGATGCCTCTTTCCTCGAGATGCTTGACCAAGTGAACGAGCAGCTGGTGATGAAGGGCGAAGAGCCCATCGTGTTTGACCACGACTGCCGCGAAGGAATTTGCGGAAGCTGCGGCTTCATGATCAATGGCCAAGCTCATGGTCCAATGAAACACACGACTGTTTGCCAATTACACATGCGAAACTTCAAAGACGGCGAAACACTGGTGCTAGAACCATGGCGCGCGAAAGCTTTCCCGATTATCAAAGACCTGATGACCAACCGCTCGGCCTTCGATCGCATTATCGAAGCTGGCGGATACGTTTCGGTTGATACCGGAAATGCCCAGGACGCGAACAGCCTTCCAATTCCTAAACCAGATGCAGACGCAGCTTTCGAGTCTGCGACTTGCATTGGCTGCGGGGCTTGTGTGGCTTCTTGTAAAAATGCGTCTGCGATGCTCTTCACGTCTGCCAAGGTCACTCACCTGGCGTTGCTTCCACAAGGCCAAGTCGAGCGCAACGAACGCGTCACCGACATGGTTGCACAGATGGATGCGGAAGGTTTCGGAAACTGCACGACTACAGGAGCATGCTCGGCTTCATGTCCAAAAGGAATTTCACTTTCAAACATCGCCCTTATGAACCGCGAATTGCTGAAAGCAAACTTGAACAAAAAGAAAACCGTCGAAGGCGACGGCATCTAATAGGTACCTGATTCCCTTTAGTGCTGCGGGCAACCAAGAAAAGCAGTTCGATTAACTCGAGCTGCTTTTTGTTTTTTAGACAAAGAACAGTGCCTTGGGTGCCGTGCGGCTCACCGATTTTTCCAGGTCCCGTGTCCAATTTATAAGGCGTAGACCCCCAGCTAAAGTCCAGCAACAGAATCGCCGATGAGACAAAAGTCCAAGCTGCTTATGGGGGTTCTATGAAGAAAATGGGCGATTTGATGCAGGATATGGGGTTTCGAAAAGATGCTCCCGACAGTGTCAAAGAGGCATTTATCAAGCACCTGATCAAAAGTGCCTATGGCGTCGACGTCATCACGCCATCAGAAAAAGCGGCTCAACTTGAAACACAGTCGCAACAAAGTCTGCCGACTTCGCAACAGCCCAGCGCGGTTGTGAGCATTCAACAGAAGACATTGCCGAAGAAAAATACCGAGCCGACGCAGCTTGAATTCGGGTTCTTTCAAGACCAAAGCCAGAAGAAGGCAAAAGTTTCCTAGTGCGAAAGCACAGAAGAAAATTCCTGTACCCAAGTGCGCGATCTGCGCGAGCTAAAATAGAACTGACAGACCCAACCACACTTGACCGACATTGACCATGGAGGATTCATGGGGAATTTTGTCAGAGCCGCAATGACTGCGGCATTCGTGACATTTGCAATCGCACCTCTCACCGCTTTTTCACAAGAGATCGAAACGGTTCCCGGAGAATTTCTTCTCAAGCTTCAGGCGACGGCACGAACACAAAGCCGCGCAGCTCTTGAAAAAGCACTTGGCGCCGAAATTTTACGCGAGCACAAAGCGCAAAATATTTTGGTGGTCAGACGATCGCTGGTCGAGCTTGCCAGCTCATCGCTTCAGACACTGATCGATAATCCGTTGGTGGAAATCGCCGAGCCCAACTACATTTATCATGCGGAAAAAATGCCAACAGATCCTGATTTTAGAAAACTTTGGGGACTAAAAAATACCGGCCAAGCCGATCAGCGCACTAGCGGCACGCCTGGAATTGATATCGATGCCGAGCACGCTTGGGACATCACAACGGGATCCGCAGATGTTGTGGTCGCGATCATCGACACCGGTGTCGACTACAATCACCCGGATTTGAAAGACAATATGTGGGTCAACGAGGCCGAAAAAAATGGCCAGCCCGGAGTCGATGACGATGGAAACGGATATATCGACGACATCTATGGATACAATTTCTCGAATGAAAACAATCCGACACCGGATCCGCTGGATGACAACGGTCATGGCAGTCATTGTGCTGGCACCATCGGCGCCCATAGTGACTCGACCGGAATTGTAGGCGTGAACTGGAATGTGAAAATCATGCCAGTGAAATTCTTAAGCGCCGGTGGTGGCGGCTCTTTAGAGGGCGCCATTCTGGCAATTGATTACGCGACTAAAATGAAAGCCAAGATCATGAGCAACTCGTGGGGCGGCGGTGGTGAATCCGAACTTCTCAAAGAAGCGATTCAACGAGCACACGAAGCTGGCGCCTTGTTTGTCGCAGCGGCGGGAAATGATGGCATGAACACGGATGCAAACCCACACTTTCCCTCAAGCTATCCAGTCGACAACGTTCTTTCGGTCGCCGCCATCGACAACCAAGGAAATTTAGCAAGCTTTTCGAACTTCGGAAGAAAAAGTGTCGACGTGGCAGCTCCGGGACTGAATGTTTACTCGTCATTTATGGCCGGTGGATATCAATGGCTGTCGGGAACTTCGATGGCCACTCCACACATCAGTGGAATCGCGGCCCTTTTGTTGGCGGCAAATCCAACCATGACTGGAATGGATTTGAAAAACAGAATTCAATCGACGACGCGAACATTGCCGTCACTCAGAAACAAAGTTGGCTCGGGCGGAATGGCTAACGCCTTCTTTGCGCTGACCGATTATCATATGCCTCCAGATCCAAATGATCCGGACAACTGGTCTTCCAAACCACTGGCGATTTCAAATGCGACTCATCCTTACGGAAAAAATGTGCAGGAAACTTTCGAAGTCGAGGTCCCAGGGGCCACAGAGTTCGCCTTGTACTTTGAAAAATTCCTGACCGAGCGTCGCTATGACAAAGTCGTCTTCTACGACCGTGCCGGAGCTCTTCTTTTTGAAATGACCGGCTCGCGCGATGACTCCTACACACCGGTCATTGCAGGAGACTATGTGAAACTGGTGTTCACATCCGACAATTCGGTCGAAAAATATGGATTTGATCTCACCAAAGTGAGCTATCGATAAATTGGCTACATGCCTTTCGCACTTTGCACCCGGTCCCGCCCAAAGGGATCGCCCAGCAAAGATTCGGTGTGAAGGGCGCAAACCCAGCGGCCATCCTGACGAACCCACAACGATGTATCCGCCGCATCGAAACTCAAAGGCTCGTTGTCGACAGTCAGGTCCTCACGAACTTTGTAAGCAACCAAAGCCGTATCTTCATTCAGAAACTTCACCGTGGAATTTTCGTCGAACTCGAAATCCTGAAGTGTGTAACTGGTCTTTTTCATCATCTCGCGAAGTTCGTTGTGTGACAGCTCGGAAAATCCTTGTGCACCCGCCACCAAGCAAGGATTTGCCGAAAGAGATAACATCATATCTAGATTTTGATCTTTCAGGGCTTGCCAATATTTTTTCTCAAGGGAAATCAGCTCGTCACCCAGCCCGGCACTTTCCCCGGCCATAAAAACATTGTCCTGACCCTGATATGACGAGCGATCCCGTGACTGAAGTTCCATAAATTCCCCCCTGCGACCTGTTATCGCAAATATTGGCGCTTGAGGAAAAAACAGCAAAACACAGGCCACAGAGCAAAATGTGAACTGACAAAGTTTAGGCGAGTTGAGAAAGGAATTTCTCGATTTTCAAATTGATGTAATCAGGAAAATCCAGCTGAGTGCAGTGTGATCCATAAGGCACGCGAACAAACTGACTGCCCGGAATCAATGCGTGAAGCTCTTCCTGAAATTTCAATGGCGTCACGTTGTCACGATCTCCGCTGATAATCAAAGCCGGGCAGCGAACTTTCGAGGCGACCTTTTCACCTTCAAAGCTCATCATGTTTTCAAAATAAGGAATGAAAACGCCCAGTGATGTCTGCGCCAATCCGCGCGCGTAAAT
>CBIHPB010000011.1:0-23397 GCA_966211485.1 uncultured Bdellovibrio sp. | reverse complement strand
TGACGAGTCGTCGCAATCAAAGCCTTCATCACAAACGGCAGGTAAGTGATCTTGGTTTGATTCTTCTCAGCGTACTCTTTCAGAGACTCGCGCAAAGCCACAAGCTCAGTCACCACCGCTTCATCCATCAACGTGAAGTGAGGGATGATGTGTTTGGCCATCTGCATGTTCTCGGCGATCTTCTTGCGGATGCCACGAATCGCCACACGCTCTTCCGCCGCACCCGCAGGGCCTTGGTAAGCTGGACGAGGAGCTGCACCTGGAGCTTTCATCGGAGTGGTCGAGCCATAAGTCTCCATGCCACCACCAGAAGAAGCCATCACATCTTCACGAGTCACTCGACCCGCCAGGCCTGAGCCTTTCACGGAATTGATGTCCACATTGGTTTCACGTGCCAAACGACGAGTCGACGGAGTCGCCAAAACTTTTGAATCCGCAACCGGAGGATAAAATCCTGCATTGGCACCCATTCCTTCGTGCATTGAACCCGGAGTGCTGCGAGATGCCGTCGCACCTGCTGGAGGTTGAGCTGCAGGCTTCACAGCTTGTGGAGCCGGAGCTGCCGCCGCAGGTTTAGCTTCTTCTTTCTTCGGGGCAGGGGCCGCGGCAGTCGCACCACCAGCTTCCAGAGTCAGAAGAACTTTCTCAACAGCGATGACTTCGCCGACCTTGAATTTCAAATCTTTCACCACGCCGCCAACTGGGGTTGGAACTTCGACAGTCGCTTTATCGGTCATGACTTCCGCGACCGGTTGATCCGGTTTTACGGTGTCGCCTGGTTTGACCAGCCATTTGACCAATTCGCCTTCGGTCACGCCCTCGCCAAGTTCCGGAAGTTTAACTTCAGTTGCCATGTGTGATTTCTCCTTCGACAGGTTTTGTTCCAGATGAATTCTCTAATTGTTTTCTTCGTTTTTCAATGACGCCCTTCATGAAGAATTCGCCAGCCCGATAAGAGCTGCGAACCAAAGGACCCGATGCGACATACAGAAAGCCCATGTCTTCCGCAATCGTCTGCCATTGCTTGAACTTCTCAGGCGTCACGTAAGACTCGACTTTCAAATGCCGAGGCGTCGGTTGCAGATACTGCCCGAAAGTCACCACGTCGCAGTCAATGGCGCGCAGGTCTTTCAGGGTTTGCAAGATCTCTTCGTCCGTCTCACCCAAGCCCAACATCAAAGAGGTTTTCGTGTAACGAGTTGGGTCATATTTTTTCACCGCATCCAGCACGCTCAGACTTTGTTGATAGTTCGCACGGGGATCGCGGACTTTCTTCTGCAGGCGTTCGACAGTTTCGACATTGTGAGCAAACACATCAGGTTTGGAATCCGTCAGCTGACGGACCAAATCCAGATCTCCGCGGAAATCGGGGGTTAGGATTTCCACAATCAAGTCCGGATCCAGTTTCTTGATCGTGCGAATGGTGCGTGCAAAGTGACCCGAACCCTGATCCGGCAGATCATCACGATTGACCGAGGTGATCACGACATAGTGTAAATTCATTTGCGAAATCGAGTAGCCGACTTTCTCAGGCTCAAGTGGATCCAGCACGCCTTTCGGATTTCCGGTTTTGACATGGCAGAACTTGCAGCCGCGGGTGCAGACTTCGCCCATCAGCATGAAGGTGGCCGTGCCGCCGCTCCAGCATTCGCCCATGTTCGGGCATTTGGCTTCCTGGCAGACGGTGGCCAATTTCAGGTCTCCGAGCATGCCCTTGATGCGCGAATAGTTTTCGCCGGATGGGGCGCGAACTTTCAGCCACTCGGGTTTTGGAACTCGCGCTTTTTGCGGAGCGTCGGACGACATGAATCTTCCTTTGAAAAGGGAGGGAAATATTTAAGCCCGAGAGAGTAAAAAGTCTATAAAATTGAAGAAATATAAGCTTTTGCTTTGAGTCTTCACCCTCTGGACTGATAGATCATGGCCCTTCTTTTTGGGGGTCAAATGAGATTTTATTTTGTCGCGGCGATCGCAGCTGTTTTTTGCTCGGAATTGGCCTTGGCCATCTATGGCGGCGGTTCGTTACCGGCAGAAATGCAGGGGGCGGCACGGGTCGTCCGAATTGAGACCGATTTCACCTGCTCGGCCGTCGTTTTGGATAGCACAACTTTGTTGACGGCGGGTCATTGCGCCGAGGGCTTGTACAGTCTGGATGCCATCAAGGTCCTTCACCCTGACACGGGCGATAAAACCCGCACCAAAGTTCTTCGCATGGTTCGTCATCCCAATTACCGGGAAGGTTTCGCCGATGATGCGAAGATTGACCGCGTGTTTGCGGATATTGCTTTGATCAAGCTGAAGGATCCGATTTCATTTCCGCATGCTGGTGTGAAGGTTGCGACCGATTGGGATCTTCAGCATCTGGGTCAGTTCGATATTTGGCTGGTGGCCAACGGATCCACGCCTCGAAGTAACACCTCTCACAATTCGGCTTTGCAGATGCTATTGCGAGATCATGCCTATGACATTCTCGAGTCCGAGTCTTTGCGAGCTTCTTCCGGGCCTTGTATCAATGACAGTGGCGGTGGATATTTCGTGATCGTTTCGGGTCAGGTCCGAGTAATTGGTATTCAGTCTTCGAAGAACGCGACTGAATGCGATGCTGCGAATAGCCGCGGTTATGTGGTGAATGTGCCTTCCAATCTGGGTTGGCTTCAGCCATACTTGCCGTAAATTATGAAATACAAAACCACGGTGCGAGAGGGAATTTTCCTCAAGCGCTACAAACGATTCTTTGCGGATGTGAAACTGGGTGATGATACGGTTGTCGCCCATGTTGCCAATACCGGAAGTTTAAAATCCGCTGTTGAGGCCGGCGCTGCATGCCTGGTGACGGACGCGGAAAACCCCGAGCGAAAATTGAAATACACACTTGAAGCCGTGCGAATGCCATCAGGTGCATGGGTGGGTGTCAACACCTCGTGGCCGAACTTCCTGACGAAAGAGGCCTTCGAGCAAGGCGTGTTTCCGCACTGGAAAAGCTTTGATCAAATTCAATCCGAAGTGAAGCTATCTCCCGAAACACGGATCGATCTGGTGCTGAGCAATTCCAAAACTGGAAAAAAGCATTACATCGAAGTGAAAAATGTCACCATGGCATCAGGTGCTTTGGCCGAGAAAAAGGGAACTGCCCATTTTCCGGATGCAGTCACCGAGCGCGGTCAAAAACATCTGCGCGAGCTGATGAAACTGGTTGAGGCCGGTCACACAGCCGAAATTTTTTTCGCTGTTCAAAGATCAGATTGCCGAAGTTTTTCACCAGCCGATGAAATTGACCCGGAATACAGCCGCTTGTTGCGAGAGGCCGAAAAATGTGGAGTCGTGGTAACAGCGGCTTTGGTGGATGTCGGTCCCAAAGAAATCGTGATTCGCGGACAGACTCTGAAGCTTCAGCTTATGCCGTAAGCGCTTCGACTTTGTAGAGCTTTCGAAGCTCGTCCACTGGCGTGTTCCAGTGGGCTTCCCAGTCCAGGGCAAAAATCGGAAGGCACTGCATGCCCATCTTCCAGCCCTTCGAAACGCGGTCGAGAATCGGCTCGACCAGCGAGCGATCTTTAAATCCCGCCTTCAAAAGGCCCGCAGCGATCAGCATCGGCGGAAGTGGCACATGAGTTTGCGCGAACATAAAAGCCTGCAGTCCCAACTCGTCCGCAACTGAGGTTGTGAATCCGGTCAGCACATGCCAGAGATCGTGGGTCTGTCTCATTCGCATGATGACCAGCGCTTCGTCGCTGTTGATCTCGAAAGTCTTATAAAAATTGGGGTCTAAATTGTTGCGGATCATATGATCGGAATAAGCTCGTGCCAAACTTCCAGCCGGATATTTTTGCAGAACTTGCAAGTCAACGGGTGCCATCATCCGGCGCTTTTGAATGACTTCCATGGCGTCGGGCTGAGAAGAGATTTTTTTGCGAGCCGTTTCCACCGAGCCCGAACGATACAGAGCTTCACCGACAGCCAAGGCAGCCGTTGTGTTGTTAGGATTCTTGGTGATGCGAATGAGGGCCCAAATGAGACGAATTTTCCAGATCATCCATTCCAAATTAAAGGGTTTGGTCGCTAAATCCAAGTCGAAAATGACTCGACGGATTTTCGTTTGCTAGGGGCTTGGACGATCGGATAGGTTTCAGGAATGAAACGAGCATTTAAAATTTTGGCATGGACGGGGCTGGCGATTGTCCTTGTGATTTTTGTTTTGGCCTTCGTCTTTTTTCTGAAACTTCCGTCTCCGTCAGAACTTGGCAAGTCACTGGTTGGCTCTGCGGGAAAATCTCAACCAACGAGCACGCAGTCCAGTGTCCAATCCGACACACAGTCGGATGCTGGATCGACTGCCGCTGAAACTGCAACGGCTGATTCGGCCTCGGCCCTGACCCGTGAGGAGCCTGTTTCTGCCTCTGATGCAAACTTGAGCGTGAAAAATGGACGCGACCTCGAAGCATTGAATAATCTGATGGATCCCGAGCAGCCCAAAAGTCAGGTCTGCGGTCAGTTGGGTGGAGTCGAACTTGTTCCGGACTCGTTTAAATACAATACGAAAGCCTTCGGAGAAAATTTCAAGTCCGCTTTGCTGCAAGATCGAAGTGAAAAAGATCCGATGATCATGGCCATGCTGGCGCCGATTCGGCATTTTCTTCAGCAGCCGAAAATGCATGAGCTTTTGAAAACTGTGATCGAGGCCGCCCATAACGGACAGGAATCTTCACTGAAAGAGAAGGCGGGTTTCTATGCCAGCCTTTTGGGTGTGTACCAAGAGATGAAAGATTCCCAAAAGTCGGCCGAAGTTTTGATGGATCGCAGTTATCATTTGATGATGCTGGCCAGGGCCGTGAAGAAAAATCCGTCTTTGGTTTCTGACTCGCAGTTGAACGAATACTGTCACAAGATTGAACAAGCGGCGAACGCTGGAGCGCTGATGAACTGGCCTGCCGAGAAAGCAGAATTTCAGTCTTTGCTTGAGAGCTTGCATGTAAGCCCTCAGGAAATTGGATACGATCCGAAATATCAGTCTCATCTGCAGGTCGAGCAAAGCGAAAAAGGTGTTCACTTTCGCGGCGGCTGGATCGACGACATGGTTCCGCAAGATATCAATATCGGAAAATCAAAGCCCGGCGAATCTGCGGCAGAAAAATAATTTTTAAGACTGCTTCGCAGTTTTCTTTCGGATGTAGAGGATCTTGTCGACTTCGGCGACGACTTCGCCTTTCAGGTCTTTGACCTCGACTTTCACAGTCCAATCCATTTTTTCCTGAGTCTGAAGCTTGGCGCGAATCTCATCTAATATCTGCGGAGTCAGTTTGTAATCGGCCGAAACATCAGTGCGGCCGGGTCGGAGATAGCGAATGGTCGCGGCTTTGTCCCAGACGATATACTGCGATCCTAAATTCTGCAGCATCATCACCATGTAGATCGCGTCTGTCATGGAAAACAGCGAGCCTCCGTACTGGGTGCCGACATAGTTTCGGTTCCACCAGCGCAGCTTCAGATGTGCGCGCGTGTGCATGAGGTCTTCTGATAAAACCTCGATGGAAATGCCGGCGCCAAGGAAGGGGGGCCAAAATCTCCATAAGGCAAACAGCAATTTTTTGGGAAATTTTTGATAGATCATCCTCGTCCTTTGGAAAGCCCTTTTTTAATTTCTCGAATTTGTTTCAAATGAATCATCTGATGAGCACCGATCAGCCAGTACCACTCGCGCGCGATCATGTTGCCAAACCACGGATGCTTGAATTTGTTTTTGCAATCTGCCTGCAGCACTTTGATTTTAGGAAATTCTTCGAAAGCAAAGCGTTTGAAATCTTCGACACTTTCGGCGACGGACATTTGGCCGAAAGGTTTCAGTTTTCCAATGTCGGCTTTCTCATTGATCGGCAGATGATTGGAGAGAGCCTCCACAACCAGGCCTAGTTTGCGGCCGACGATTCCCATGTGCTCAAGGGTCATGGCGATGGACCAGTAGCGTGAGCTGTCTTCCAAACCTTTTTGTGGTGGCACCAAGACTGGCTCGCTTATCTCAAAGGCCGTGAGACCTTCAATCTCTTTCAAAATTTTTGCGGTGACCTTCTCAAAAGTTTGTTTCGAAGTTTCGGGCGAGCTTTTGGCGGCGATAAATGGACGAATGTAAATTCGCAGAACGAGCTTTTGCAGAAGTGGAATGCCAGCACCTGGTGCGTCCAGTTGGGGAGGGGCTTTGGAAGTCTCATTTTGTTGCATGCGAAAGACCTTTTTGCGAGATTTATCAATAGGTTATTGACTTATATATGACGATCGTAATACATTGGAAAACGAAAAGCAAGGAATCTCATGAGCCGTCAAAACAATCCGCTTTCTTCGCTGACCTCAACGACCATTCTTCCGGTTGATTTGCCGGTGACCTATCTGCATTTGAATGCGGGGGCCGACAAACCTTTGTTGCTTTTCTTTCATGGCTACGAAGACACAGGTGCTGGTGTCGTGCGAAGAACGCTCAGTGATCCATCTTTGTTCGAACGCTATGAGATCTTGGCGCCGAACGGACTTTTTCCCGTACCGGTGCGGGTGGATGGTGGATTCAAGCAAACACATGCGTGGTACTTTGCGGATTTTTCGCGGAAACAGGTTTTGATTCCTCCGCAAATTTCCGCTTCGGCCGTGTCCCGTTTGGTGACCCAAATGGGTTTGCAATCTCGTCCGAAAGTTTTGATTGGATTTTCCCAAGGCTGCTTCTTTCTGCCGTTTGTGCTTCCGCATTTGCAGAATGTGAAAAAGTTGATCGGCATCGCCGGCGGTTATCGAACGGCGGATTATCCGGAAACGCTGTCGGTGACGGTCGATGCTTTGCATGGAACGGAAGACGCTGTCGTGACGATGGAATTTGCCCGGGAGGGTTTTGAGAAGCTGGCAGCCAAAAATCCAAAAGGAACCTTTCATCGCTTTGAAGGGTTGAAGCACACCATGAATGATGAAGCTCGCCAGGTTTTGAAGAAAAAAATCGAGGACGTGTTTGCATGAGCACCGTGAAAAGCCGGCAAAAGCAAACTTCGCGAGAGAATATTTTAAAAGCGGCATCGCAACTTTTTCGCGAAAATGGATTTCATGCGACCGGCGTTGACGAGTTGATGGGGAAAGCGGGACTGACGGCGGGTGCGTTTTATGCTCATTTTAAATCCAAACAGGATCTTTTGCAGGAAGTTCTAAAATACAGTCTCGAGAAAAATCGCGGCCGGCTTTTAGAGGGGACAGAGAAGTTAACCCCCTCTCAAATGGTAGAAACCGTGCTGGCCAGATACGTCAGCGAACTTCATCGCGACAATCCGAAAGCGGGTTGTCCGCTGCCTTCTGTTGGTTCGGAAATTCATCGCGCCTCAAAACAGAGCACGGAAACCGTTTCTCAATACTTGCGTGAATGGATCGATATCTTTGAATCTTCCGGAGATATCGAGCGTGAAAAAGGTTTGCGCCTTCTCTGTCAGGCGGTCGGCGCCATTCTGCTGTCCCGCATGGTGGATTCGAAATTATCGGATGAAATCATTAAGGCCGCACAAAAAGTAAACTGATCAAAGACCACGGGCCATCGCCGACGCAATAAATATGATGATGAACACAAGCATCGCTTCGGAATGATTGATTTTGCGAAATCGCAACAGTTGCTGTGTGGTAATGTGCGGGCTTGCGGTTTTTGCTTTGTGAACTCGCAGTCGGATCAGGGCGACCATCGGGGCGATCTCCAGTAAGAAAACCAAAAGAAACAGACCAATTTTCACATGAAAGAGCGGGTTGTTCAGATACCATTCCGTGCCTTTTTCAAGTCCGCCAAATGCTCTTGTCAGGCCTGTGGCAATCCATAACAGAGCGGCCACTCCCCAAAAGTTGTCGGCGACCAAAAGACGTTTGGTTTCCAATTCGCTGGTTGGATTTTCGGCGACGGCTTTGAAATAACGGCCACGCATGAAAACAGCGCCCATGCCGATGGCCAATGCTAAATAATGAAGTGAGGCAATCAAACTTGAAATCATCGGGTCACCATAAAACAAAAAGCCCAGGATTTCTCCTGAGCTTTTGTTTTAACGCACATTCACTACCCAAAAAAGGGTGGGCGATTTTTTACTTAGCGCCCAAGTGGCGGTCGATGATGTTTTTAAATTCTGGGAAAGGGTAAGCGCCTTTCAAAGAAACACCATTGATGATGAAGCCAGGAGTTCCGCTGATACCGAACTTTTGTGCTTCAGCTGTATCCTTCGTAATACGATCCATCAAAGACGCATCCGCCAAATCTTTTTCCAGCTTCTTCATGTCAGCGCCAGCTTTTTTCGCTGACTCTTTCAGGAAAGCTTCTTTCTTCGCGTTCAACTCACCTTGGTTTTCGAAAACCAGATCGTGGAACTTGTAAGCTTTTTCTGGGCTTTGGCGAGCAATCGCTTCAAAGTACTTCGCAGAAGGCATTGCCAGTGGGTGGAAATCCAGAGGCAAGTGCTTGAACACGAAACGAACTTGGCCTGGATAAGCCTTTTTCACTTCCTGAATAGTCTGGAAGCCACGAGAGCAGTATGGACATTGGAAGTCTGAATACTCGACGATTGTGATCTTCGCATCAGCAGGACCCCAGATCGCGCGTGCATCTTCGATTTCAGGTTTCAGAGGATTTTTGAATTCCTCGTCACGCTTGCCGTTCTCTTCCTGAGCTGCTTTCTCAGCACCTTTGGCTTGGGCTTCACGAGCCGCTTTGTTCACGACTTCGATAAATTTCTCGGGATCTTTTTCGATCGCCGCAAATACGATGCTTGGATCTTTTTCGATTGCTTCTTTCAACTGTTTAGCGGTCGGGGCACAGCCTGTCAGAATCATTCCAACTGCAACTGTCACCGGAATTACAAATGCCAGCTTTTTCAAGAGAGTCTCCTTCGTTAACAAAACTTGTTGTCTCATTTAAGTGTCATACGTTCGAAACCCAGACAGTGTGACACAAGAGATTTGGGAGAGGAAAGTTTTTTTCAATGGACGAAGGTCTAGGTGGTTTTTCAGACAAAGGACGTCATTGAAAGTCGCCAAAACTGCGGCCAAAATAGGGATCTATGACTAAATTTATCTCTCTCTGCATCACAGTTTTGCTCGCAAGTCAGGCGCACGCGGGTTTGTTGTTTAATTACTCTCAACTAGCTCTCAAAGACTTGGATCAGATGAACAAGCTGGTGCGTAGCAAAGTTCAAGAATCAAAAAAATCCGGTGGCGATAAGAACATTCCTTTGAAGGAAGCCTTGCAGGCCGTGTTCTCGCGCTCGAACGAAGACTTTATGATCGAAAAGCTGGTGCCCCAGCTGAAAGTGGAACTGGAAGAGCACGAAGGCTGGGAAACGGCCGTCAGTGCACTGGTGAAAGAGGCCTTGGGTGCTCTGAAAAATCCAAAAGCATTCCAGCCTGTGGTGCAAGTCACATATCAGATCTTCCTGGAAAACATCATCAGCGAAATGAAACCACGAGCGGGCGAGCCATTTGAAAATAAAATCCTGACTCAGATCCGCGATGCCAAGGCAGACGTAACCAAAGAAGCCGCCAACGAGCGCAGATTGCGTGTGATGAAAACAAGTGTGTCGGTGTCTCAATTGGCTGATGCCGTTTTGAAAGCGCACGAGGAAGAGGCGAAGAAGGCTCCGAAAGAAGCTCCACCTGCGCCGACCGAGCCGCCGCCACCAGCCGATGATGACAGCAGCAAATCCGATTCAAGCGCTGCCATTGATCCTGGCAGCGAAGCTCCTAAGAAGTAAAAATTAGTTTCCGGCCAACAGACTGAGAGTTGTCGCAGCCGACAGCTGACGATAAGTTTCTGTATAATTCTTCAAGACCTTGGTTGCATAGACTTTCGGAGTCTCTCCAGCCGAGTATTTGCGACGCACATTCAGCGCACCCATGTTGTATGCCGATACGTATTTATTCGCGTGGCCATCAAAGCTTTCGCGCAGGTACTGCATGTAAGCCATGCCAATTCTCACATTCATGGATGGATTGCGAAGCATATCAGGGCCGCTCCATGGAATTCTCATTTTTTCGGCGATCCATTTGGCTGTGTCAGGCTTGACTTGCATGAGGCCGATTTCCCCGTGACGGCCGACAACCAAAGGATTGAAGCGGCTCTCTGTCTTAATCACGGCGACCACGAAAACAGGATCGATTTCATATTTTTCTGATTCTTTGATGATGGTGCGAGCCAAAGCAGTTGCCGCGGATTTGTGAGCTTGCGGCAGATTTGTGTAAACGTCGTTATAGATCGCCATTCCAAGTGTTGAAACACCTTCAACGCTTTCCGCAGCACTGCCAAAATACTTATCTCCAAGTAATTCTTTGGCGTGGTTGGCGCGAGCCTTTTCATTGAGTGGAAGCAAGTTCACCTTCCAGCCTTCTGCGAAATCAAAGTTTTGATACAGCAGAATGGTCAGGACCAGGACTGACATCGTGGACATTCGCTTGCAGAACGAATTGGTAAATAGCGTTGGCGACTGGGCGCTCGAATAGCTTAAAGTCTGCGTTTCCATGATACACCTCCTGTCTCATAAATGAGGCAGTTACCCCTCTAATACTCCAATCGGCATGCCACTTTCTAAGCATTTGAAATAGTTGAGGTATCAAGCCGAAACAGGGGTCAAAATGGGGATATTTAAGATGGCGCTGGAGATGTCAAAAAGTTCGTCGACAAATGCACAAAAGTTAGAGCCTCAAACCTAATCACTGCGACATCTCTTTGAGACACCTGTGTTTTGGTCCAGAACATCTCATTTTGGCTCAAGCAGTTCATGAGACACGCCGATAAAAATTCTGAACCCGAAAAGGATTTTCGGAAGGAGTGCACGATGTTCATACAAGGCGATTTGCAAGCTCTCTTTGATGCGCTTTACGAAATTGGTGCGATTGATCCGGTGTTGAAGCTGGATTGGTCTCAGGTCACAACCGAGATGGCTCGCAATCAATCGGCTGTGAAAGACATGTACCGTCTCATCAACGCCTGTGCGGGAGACCGGGAACTGCTGGTGCAAAAATTAAAATTTATGGACGAGAAAACCGTGAACTACCTAGCAATGGAGGTGGCTCGTGAATTCGCTGAATTCCAAGACCGCAAAGAGCTTCACTAGAATCTTGTTGTTCGCGTTGGCATTTTTCACACAGGTCACAGTCAAGGCCTGGAACGTGGATTTTTCCCGCCGTCAAAAAGAACTGAAAACCATGCGCATGCCCGCGACGATCACCGATCAGCCAGCGGCCGCACAAGAGAAAATGGCTTCCAACTTTTTTGAAAGTGTCGAGCCGACCCAAGAAATTGTGATCATGAATACTGACAAAGGTTTCGTGCCTGAAACTCTGCATCTGAAAAAAGGGCAGAACTACAAAATCTTTATCGTGAACGTGAATGACAAAGAGAAAAACACAAGCTTCGTGCTAGATGCTTTTTCCGAGCATCATGCCACCTACTTTGGTCAGCAGAAAAGTTTCAGCATTGCTCCCAAAGCCGATGGAATCTTTTCGTTTCAGTGTCCGGAAACAGCTCAGCAAGGGCGCATCATCGTTTTCAGTGACGAGATGAATCCGGCGCGAAAACCAGCTTCTCACTAAAGACTGAACGGGGACTCCGGGATGGCAGACGACAAGTTGACAGTTTTTCAAGCGGCGATTCGGCAATTCTTAGGGCCGATTTTGCCATTTTTGGAAGACGCCGGCGTCTCTGAAATCCTGATCAATGGTCCGCATGATATTTTTATCGAACAAGGTGGAAAACTCACCAAAACTCAGGCGCAGTTTCCGGATGAAGACTCGCTTCGTGCGGCGGTGAACACGATTGCTCAAAGCGTGGGTCGGCGAATCAGCGATGAGGAGCCTCGCTTGGATGCTCGTTTGCCGGATGGTTCGCGTATTGCGGCTGTAATTCCTCCTTGTGCCCGCAACGGCACGACTGTTTCCATTCGTAAATTCACTCAGAAGAAAATTTCCTTCAAAGACTATGTGAAAATGGGCGCGCTTTCTCCAGATGGCGCGCAGTTTTTGGATATCTGCATGTTTCGGGGAAAAAATATCCTGGTCAGCGGTGGAACGGGATCCGGTAAGACAACTTTGCTTTCGCTTTTGTGCTCGCGCATTCCACGTGGTCAGCGTGTGATCGTGATCGAGGACTCCAGCGAATTGAATATCGCCTACGAACACATTGTCAGTTTTGAAACTCGTCAGGCCAATCAAATCGGCAAGGGCGAAGTTTCGATGAAAGATCTTTTGAAAAGTTCTCTGCGTCTGCGTCCGGATCGCATCATCGTCGGCGAGGTTCGTGCGGCGGAAGCGATCGAGCTGATCAATGCGATGAACACTGGCCACAAAGGTTGCTTGGGAACCGTGCACGCCAACTCGCCCGAAGATGCGATCGTGCGTTTGGAAGCGCTGGCGCAAAGTGGAGATGCGAAGATCAGCGAGAAAGCCCTTCGTTATCAGGTGTCGTCAGCGATTGATTTGATTGTTCAGGTGTCTCGTTACTCGGATGGTTCGCGTCGCATTGGCGCGATTTCCGAAGTGCAAGGTTTGAATCCGGACGGCAGTTATCAGGTTGTTCCGATCTTCCAAATGTCGCGAATGGTCAGAGGTGCCGATGGCACTCTTCAGGGTCAACTCGAAGCATCAGGCGAAGTTCCAAGCTTTATGCAGGAGATCATCGACAACAATCTGCCATTTCCTGCCTCTAAATTCAGCAAAGTGGGTTAATTCAAGCTCTGACTGAAGATCAAAAAAGCTTCAGAAATAGACAAAATCCTGTCCGAACTTTGACGATGATTTTTCTCGATTGGCCGAGTGATTTCAGATACATCTTTGGGATGCTTTTTTCCTGCAAAATCACAAGCGCCGTGCTGACCTATTTGGACAGGCAAGGGGAGGATTTAACCACCCTGCTTGAAAGCGCGACTTTGCCTGAAGATTTTTTGCGGGATCCTTCTTACTGGATGAAAGCTTCCGACATGGAAAGCTTTTTGCAAATGGCGCAAAAAATTTCCCACGACGACGGACCTCTCTTGCAACGAGCCGGGCATGCAGGGCCCGAGTTGCGCAGCTGGGGAGTGCTGGATAGCGTGCTTCGCATGATGCCGCGGCCGCAGGAAATCTTCGGTCAGCCGCAGAGATTTCTCTCGTACTTTATCTCGCCCGAGCCACCGCTTGAAAATCTGATCAGCACCGACTTCAGCATTGAATTCGATTTGCCAGTCTCCAGCGAAATTTATCCGCTGGTGACGAGCTACCTGAAGGCCGCATTTGAAAGTCTTCCGGTCTATGTCGGCCAACCGCTGGCGCAGTGTACGTGGAGCGATATTCATCTCAAGCTCAACTGGTCAAGCGAGCAGAAATCCATTTTCGAACAAGATCCGGGCCATCAGATTTCGCCCGAGCTTCTGCGTTCGGTTGTGGCTTCGCTGGAAAAACATCAGCGCGAGCTGGAAGAAAAAAATCGCGAGCTGCAAGAGCGCAACGAGCAGCTGTCGAAAGCGCAGAAGGAAATGGAAGCGCAAATCGCCGAGCGCGTGCAGCTGGAAGGTCTTCTGCACGAACCCGTGCACAAGCTGGATTTTATCAATGAGGGGTCGGTGAGCGTGCTGAAAGGCAACGTCGCCAAGCTTTCGGATTACATGGTCCGCGCTCAGCAGCTGATTACCATGCTGGTGGGTCAGGATCGTTTGAAGCCTGCGGTGAAAGAGGCCATGCGCCGCACGGACTGGGATCGCGTGAAAACGCAGTTCCCGCTGACCGTGCAAGAGAGCCGCAGCATCTTGGATCAAACACAAAAAACACATCAGGAGTCACAACACCATGTCTGAAATTATTGCCGTCACAGCCCGTGAAATTCTCGACAGCCGCGGAAACCCCACTGTTGAAGTGGACGTGGTCACCGCCGCTGGACATCTGGGCCGAGCGGCAGTTCCAAGCGGTGCTTCGACAGGCGCACACGAAGCCTGCGAGCTTCGCGATGGCGACAAGGGAAGATTTTTGGGTAAAGGCGTGCTGAAGGCTGTCAGCAACGTCAAAGAGAAATTGGCTCCCAAAGTGATCGGTATGGAAGCAACCGACCAGGTCGCGATCGACAAGCTGATGCTGGAAATTGATGGCACAGACAACAAGACCAAACTGGGTGCGAACGCGATCCTGGGTGTGTCTTTGGCTGTGGCGAAAGCCGGTGCCTTGGATTCAAATCTTCCGCTGTTCCGTTATGTCGGTGGCTCACAAGCCAATCGCTTGCCAGTTCCATTGATGAACGTTCTCAATGGTGGAGCGCACGCCAACAACGGATTGGACATTCAAGAGTTCATGATCGTTCCGACCCTGGAAACTTTCTCGGACTCACTGCGTGCGGGCTCTGAAGTTTTTCACACGCTCAAAAAAATTCTCGGCAAAAAAAATCTCTCAACTGCTGTCGGTGACGAGGGTGGTTTTGCACCAGTTTTAAGTGGCAACGAAGAAGCTTTGAAACTTCTGATGCAAGCGATTGAAGATGCGGGCTATCACCCGGGCGAGGACATGTTCCTGGCTTTGGATGTTGCTGCGACCGAGATGTTTGAGAAAAACAAATACAAGTGGGAAGGCCGCTCGATTTCCGGCAAAGAGCTGCAAGGTATTTACGGCAAATGGGCTAGCAAATACCCACTGGTCAGCATCGAAGATGGCTTCGCCGAAGATGACTGGGACTCTTGGAAAGAGATGACCCAGGAGATGGGAAGCAAGCTTCAGTTGGTTGGAGACGACTTGTTCGTGACCAATCCGAAGCGCCTCGCTCGTGGTATCAAAGAAAACGCGGCCAATGCCTTGTTGGTAAAAGTAAATCAGATCGGCTCTTTGACAGAGACGGCCGAAGCCGTGTCACTGGCTCAGCGCAACCGCTACAAGACCGTGATGTCTCACCGAAGCGGCGAGACTGAAGACTCGGCAATCGCTGATCTGGCCGTGGCCATGAATTGCCATCAGATCAAAACCGGCAGCCTGTGCCGTAGCGAGCGAACAGCCAAGTACAACCAACTTCTGCGCATCGAAGAGATGCTTGGTGGCGGACAGTACTGGGGCAAAGACGCTTTCAAATAACCGCCGTTTTCGACGTTATTATCTAATGAAGGTCTAGTTCGGTCTCGAGCTCGTGGCAGGGACCGAAGTTTTTTTCTATACTGATCACAATATGAAGTTGTTGCACCAGCCGCTGAAAATTCTGCTGATCTGTCTTGTCTTTGCTACTGCCAGCCTGCTTATGAATGGCACCTTCCTGCAGCTCTATCGTCTGCATCGCGATCAGAATGTGATCGACGATCAAATCAAGGCCACACGACTTCAAATCTTCGATCTGGATCAACAGTTAAAGATGGCCAAGGACCCGGTCTACATCGAGCGCCAGGCGCTTGATAACTACGATCTTGCCAGCGAGAACGATCTCGTTTTTGTATTCGCTGACGAATAACATTTTTTGAAACCACGCTCCCCCACCAACGATGAGAAGATTGATCCAAGTCCGAAATTCCTGTGAACATTTCACGAACTCTCAATTACAGTTATTACAAATGGTTCGCGCAAGGGGGCAGAAAATGAAAAGCCTGTTTCTTGTGCTCACGCTGATGGTGGGCTCATGGACTGCTTCTGCCATGGCCGCCAAAAAATCCAAGCCCGAACCTCGCAAACCTTCTGCAACAGCCACAGTTTCGACGGTCGACATCGACAATGCAGGACTGTCCGCCGCAACCAAGATCATGATCGAAGTTTACTCGCGCATGGGAATTCAATTGAATGTCGTTCAATTGCCAGCAAGACGAGCTTTGCCGGATGCAAACGCCGGAAAATATGATGGCGAGCTGTATCGGGTTGCAGCCGTTGCCAAAGAGTATCCGAATCTGCGAATGGTTCCCACATCGATCGGTGATATCGAGTTCGTTGCCTACGGCCGAAAAGAAACTGCCGTGAAGATCGAAAATTGGGAGTCGCTCAGGCCTTACCGATTGGGTGCGCAGCTGGGTATCAAGTTTATCGAATACAAGACAAAGGGCATGAACATCAACTTCGTCTCACGCTCGGATCAGCTGCTGTATCTGCTTCACCACAACCGGATTGATGTCGCCTTGATGGATCGAGCGACCATGTTGCAGACCATGAAGCAAATGCGAAATACTCCGGATCGCAAGATCGTTGGTGAAATTGAAGAGCTCAAACAATTAGAGCGCTTGCCGCTATATCACTATGTTCATCAGAAAAATGAAAGCTGGATTCCGGAGATCGATGCGAACATTCAAGCTCTGATTAAAGAGGGTTTTCTGAAGAAGACCTGGGACGAATTGTTGCCAAAGTTAGCTCCTTAACTGAGTCTTTGGCTGGAGGCTTGGGTGGCTCTGCCGGATTCTTTGTAAGATCTTGATTTTGCTCTTGTTGTGTCAATGAAACGGAGCTTCAAAGTTGATCTTTTTTTTCTGTCAAATGAAACAGAGTTGAGAGGCAAAATGGAGCCCAAACTCTAGATATTGACTTCCCCGAAAGGCCTCATCAAAATCAACCCACTATGGTTTGGGATGGAGATCGAATTCGAGACCTTCGACTGCGCTTGGGATGGAGTCAATCCGACCTGGCTCGTCGTTTGGAAATCGAATCACAGAAAATTGGTGAATTGGAAATGGGACTTCTCGAAGAAACGCCGTCGCATGTTTCTTCCAGACTGGATTTGCTGTTCAAGCAGGCGGAAGCCAGCGCAGATGGAATCTCTTGTGACTCGCTGGCGGAAATCGTCTTTGATGAAGACGAAGTTCTGCAGGTGGACACAACCTCGATTCACCGCAAATTTCTCGATCAGTAAGGCGTTTCAGTGTAGACCAAAGGGGCATGAAAAAGCTCTTTTTGGTCGATGTCAGTTCTCTTTTCTTCCGCGCCTTCTACGCCGTTCGCCCGTTGACAGCTCCGTCTGGACTGCCGACCAACGCGATCTACGGTTTTTTGTCCATGTTGATGAAACTGATCAAGGACGAAAAGCCCGAGTATCTGGTTTTCTGTTACGACCGCAAAGAGCCCAGCTTCCGCAAAGACATTTACGCCGAGTACAAAGCCAATCGCACGGAAATGCCCGAAGATCTGGCGCCACAAATTCCTTACATCAAAAAACTGGCCGAGGTGATGGGCATTCCCTCGCTGGAAGTCCCAGGCTTTGAGGCCGATGACTTGATCGGCACGCTGACCTGCCTGGGCCGCAAGCACAAAATGGAAGTGATGATTGTCTCTGGCGATAAAGACTTTGCTCAGCTTTTGGAAGAGCACGTCTACATCTACGATACGATGAAAGGTGTCACCATCGATGCCAAAGGTGCGATCGAAAAGTGGGGAGTTCCGCCCAGTCAGTTTATCGATTATCTAGCACTGGTCGGCGATGCCTCGGATAACATTCCGGGCGTGATGGGCATCGGCCCCAAAGGTGCGCAAAAACTTTTGGAAGAGTACAAAACCCTCGAAGGTATTTTCGAAAACATTGATTCGATCAAAGGGGCCTTGAAAGAAAAGCTGATCAAAGGAAAAGAAGACGCCTTCTTGTCGCGAAAGCTTTCGACCATCGTAACCGACTGCAAATCCGACGACAATATCGAAGCCTACCGCCGCCGTCCGTTTCACAAAACAGATCTCGTGGCTTTGTTCGACGAATTGAATTTTAAAAATTTCGAAAAGAATGTTTGGGCTTTGGATGTGTCGGATGGGCCTATCTCAGCCGAAAGCCCGGTCGAAGCTTTCAAAGAAGTCGCCGGCATTTCGGACGAGCCGTCCAAGCCAAAGTCAGGTTCAAGGTCCGAATCCAAATCAGCCGAGGAATTGAATTCTGAAGCGGAAGCGAAGCCAGCAGCAGCGAAATCAAAAATGGCATTCGCTCCTGAAGATTTCCAAGTGATCGATACACAGATTAAAGATCTGACCCGGTATCTCAAAGCGCAGGACGAAGTTTGGGGATTCTCATCGAATCAAGGACTGTTTCTTTCCAAGGGAACCAAGCTTTTCATGCTTCGGGGCGAAGCCACCGAGCTCGGTAAAATCTCTGACAGTCTTGATCTCCGCTGGAAAGGTTTCGATCTCAAAGCCTTTTGGCATCTGATTCAGCCGACAAAACCTGTGGGTGTTTGGGATTCGGTGCTGGCCGCCTATGTGATCAAAGCCGGAGAGTCGATGGAATTCGACCGCGTGTATTCGCGCTTCACCGGCGAATTGCCGATGGATCTGCCAAGCGGACCGGAACTTTATGCAGCCCACTTGCACCTGGAAGAAAAAATCCGTGCCGAGCTCGACAAAGTCAGCGGCCGCCGAGTTTTCGATGAATTGGATATGCCGCTGGCGTCGATTCTGTATTGCATGGAGCGAAAGGGCATCTGCCTCGATCGCGATTTGTTAGCTCAGCAAAGCCAGGAAATCGGCAAGGATCTGCAAAAATTAGAAAAGAAGATTCACGAAGCAGCCGGCGAGACTTTCAATATCGGAAGCCCCAAGCAGCTGTCGCATATTCTGTTCGAAAAACTGAAGCTACCTGTTGGGAAAAAAACCAAAACCGGTTTTTCAACCGACAACGAAGTGCTGGAGAAACTGTCCAAGCTCAATCCCATTGCCGATCAGGTTTTGGATTATCGTGAGCTTGCAAAGCTCAAGTCCACCTATGTAGATTCATTGCCGACCTTGGTGAAAGAAGACGGGCGACTGCACACCACATTTGATCAAGCTGCGACCATGACGGGACGCCTGTCTTCGATCAATCCGAATCTGCAAAATATTCCGATTCGAACCGAGCGCGGGGCGCGCGTGCGTAAAGCCTTCGTGGCAGAAAAAGGAAATGTCTTGCTGGCAGTCGACTATAGCCAGATCGAGCTGAGAATTCTGGCGCATATCTGTGAAGACCCGAATTTGATCCGCGCTTTCCAAGAAGATCTCGACATCCACGCGGCCACTGCGGCTGAAGTTTTCAATGTGAATGTCAAAGACGTCACCTCCGAGCAGCGCCGGGTCGCCAAGGCTGTGAATTTCGGAATCGCCTATGGACAAGGCGCTTTCGGACTGGCCGAGACCTTGCGAATTCCGCGCAACGAGGCCTCTGACATTATCAAACGCTATTTCGGAAGATTCTCTCGCGTTCAGAACTACATCGAAGAGACCATCGCTTCGGCGAAAGACAAAGGCTATGTCGAAACTCTTTCGGGCCGTCGCCGTTATATGGACGAGTTGCGCTCGAAAAATGCGGCCATTGCCAAATTTGGTGAACGGGCTGCAATCAATGCTCCGATTCAAGGAACCGCTTCCGACATCGTGAAAAAAGCGATGATCGTGCTGGATCGGAAGATTCAGCTTCCGATGCTCTTGCAAGTGCATGACGAATTGATTTTTGAAGGAAGCGTGTCGGAGATCGAAAGCAAGCGGGCCGAAATTGTGAAGCTGATGGAATCTGTGGTTCAACTGCGGGTTCCGCTGAAAGCAAATTCGGAAGTCGGAAAAGACTGGGACTCGGCCAAATAAAGCTTACTTCATTCCCCAATCTAGAACCCGGCCTGCCATAATGGTGACCCATTTGCGCGGCAAGAATTTTGAAAGAAAAATCAGCGGCTTTTGCGGTCCACAAATGACAACCGGATTTGACCTTCGCTGCAACTGCCGCCAGGCGATTTCGGCCACCTGATGCGAGGACTGACTGAACCAATTTGGAATCTGTCCGTCTTTTCCGCCAGACCGTTCGTGAAATTCAGTTCGAGTCATTCCCGGGCAAACAGCCAAAACATAAACACCCCGTTTGCGCTCTTCATACCAGACTGATTCGGTGAAGGCGGTAACGAAGCCCTTCGACCCGGCATAAGCACTGGTGACAGGCATCGGGAGATATGATGCCGTCGAAGACACATTCACCAAAGCATCACCAGATTTCGCTGTTTTTAAAAATACCTGTGAAAGATCCATGACTGCATCGCAGTTCAGACGCATCATCCGGTGCAGGTCATCTGTCGGAATATCGCGAAAGTTTCCGTAAGTCGAAATGCCGGCGTTGTTGATCACCAGATCATAAGCGCCTTTTCGAATTTCTTGGGCGACCTTGTCGATTCCTTCACCGGTCGACAAATCGGCAGGCAAGGCCTGATGATTTCCACCGCCCATTTCCTGCAATAAGGTTTTCAGACGAGATTCATTGCGTGCGACCACCGTGACGGCGTAGCCCTTTTCTTTCAGAAGAAGGGCGAGGCTTCGTCCGATTCCCTCGCTGGCTCCGGTGATCAGTGCTTTCATACTTTACTCAAGCTCCCAACCGACAACTTTGCCGCCTTCAAAGTAAACGGTTTTCTTTTCGGGCTTGTAGCCGTCTTGGGTCGAAACAAATTTGTTGTAGCGCCAGCGCTCGTTTTTAAACACCGGATTGCCGGAAACTTCCACCGCATCCGGGTCACCCCAAGACTGCCGAACCAAAGCTTGTGGCATTCCCAGCGCAATATCCTGCGCTTCGACCAGATCCTTCATGTCGGTTTTCATCGCATTGGATCTTGAGCTGAATGATTTTTCGCTCATCCAGCGCTGGCGTTCTTCGAAGCCCGGCGTTGCCAGGAACTCGAGGCGTTCTTCCTCATTTTGAAACCAAGGCAGCGCTTTCGAGTACTGCTCGATTTCCTTCTTGTTAGAAAGCGAGTTCTCCATTTTTTTGAGCTGAGTTTTCTGAGAAACATGCTCGGCCCCGCGGTCACCGATCTTTTGCTCGGAGATTTTCGAGGTTTTTTTAAACAAGCCCGACGGTTTCGGGTTGGTATCCGCGTAGCCGCTGTCCGAACTGCGGTACAGTTGAGCGCAGCCAAGCAGGAGGCTCATAGAAAAAACGCTGATCACTGCAAGCTTTGAACTGGAATTCTTCATGATTGACCTCGTTTCACCAGTCCTATTTTAAAATAAACTTGGCTTCCGAGGTTTCCATTTTTAGAATCAGAGAGGAACACCTGACTTCTTCTCGACGAAAGGCTAGCGGCAGTTTTTTCATGGCAGATCCCAATAGCCCGACAAAATCAGATGCGAAAACAGACGGCCCGCCCGAGCCGCCGATTTCAGTCGCCGTCGACGAGCAAATGTCGGATCAAGATCTCGATGATGCCTTAGGCGAAGCCGATCCCGAATTTTTAAAATCCATGAATGAAATGGGTAAGGACAGCAGCCTGTCCATGGCCCAAATCGTTGTCTCGGACGAGCAGCAAGCGCTGAATGACGAGCGCGATGCCTGGGAGCACTCGGGTCGCCTAGGCAAAGCGATTTACAGATCCTTCCCAGGGATCGCCAAGCTTTCTCTTCAGACAAAGAAGCTGCAGTACAAGATCTTCACCCTTATGCGTTCGGTCTGGGTGCGGTCCAAAAACTTCTTTTACTTCCTGGCGACCGATGGAAAAAACAAAGTCCTCGGCACGGTTAAAAAAGGCGTGCATGCAGTCACCGATCGGGTTGATGAGGCACAAAGGAATTTCCGCTATCTCAGCTGGAAATTGAAGCTGTCGTTTTTTGGAATTCTTCTGCTGATCGCCGGTACCGGATTTTTTATCTACCGCAGTTACACCCATGGCGTGCTTTCTCCGAAGGATGAGCTGTTTATCCCCACAATGGAGCGTTATGCGACCGAAGTTTTTGAATACGATCCCGAAACCGAAGTCGAACCTTTTTACGAGAACCTGCGGGTCTCGGGAAATATTCTGCTGATTCCAAAGATGGTGGTGAACCTGAAAAAGTCGGCGCATTCGGGCGAAAATCCGATGGGCGCGTTTGAATTCTTCATCGAGGGAATGGCACCTGAAGTGGCGATCGAGGTGAAGGACCGCGAAATCGAAATTCGCGATCTGATGCAGAGATCAATCGAGGAATTTACTTTTGATCAGGTCGAAACACCCGATGGAAAACAGGCTGTCGGCGAAAAACTTCGCAAAGAAATCAACACAGTTCTGACAACGGGTAAAATCAAAAAAGTCTGGATAAAAACAGTTATCATCAAACCCTAGGCCGCGGTGGGGGATTCTGCGGCCTAAGATCTGAATTTTCATTTTCGAAAAATTAGGAACCAGTTGATGAAGAAGCGCCGGTCACAAACGAAGTCGCATAGGCCTTCGGATCGATGTTGTAGCTTCTCAGGCGATCATGCAGGGTCGATTTGGGAATTCCAAGCTCCGATGCGGTCAAGCGCTGATTGCCTTTGTTCGCGGCCAGTTTCTTTAGAATCAGCTGGCGTTCCATTTCTTTGATCATTGTCAATGGAACCGGAGGTGCTGCCACCGCTGATTTCGAGTCTGCTCCCAAAGCCAAACGATCCAAAATGCTTTCGACATGCTTTGCCTCGATGACCTCTCGAGGAAACAAAGCACTGGCGCGAGCGACCGTGTTTTTCAGTTCGCGGATGTTGCCGGGCCACGTGTGTTTTTTCATGCGGTCAACGGCGCTGAAGGCAAAGCGCACTTTCATCTGCTTGGCGAATCCGTAGAGAAGATCTTCAAAGTCTTCCATGCGGTCGTACAAGTTCGGAGTTTCGATCGCGATCACGTTCAAGCGATAGTAAAGATCGGCTCGGAATTGACCGGCTTTGATTTTTTCGATCAGGTTCTGGTGGGTTGCTGCCAGAATGCGAACATCAGTTTGGATGTTGGTATCGCTTCCAACCGGACGGATTTCGTTGTTCTCGAGGGCCCGCAAAAGTTTGGCCTGAAGATTCATCGGCAGATCGCCAATTTCATCCAAAAATAAAGTCCCACCACGTGCGGCTTCGAAAGCTCCTTTGCGATCTGACATCGCGCCCGTGAAACTGCCTCGCACATGTCCGAAGAGTTCACTTTCGATCAGATTTTCAGTGAGGGCGCTGCAGTTGACGCTGATAAATGGTTTTTCTGATCGCGGTGACGAGCGGTGGATAGCGTTGGCGATCACTTCTTTTCCGGTACCAGAGGGACCCAAGATCAGAACTGGATATGGAGTGCGAGCGACAGAGGCCAGTCTTTGCAGGTGCTCGTTCCATTCGATGTTTTTGGATTGGACAGAGAAGGTGAGCTTTTCGTGACGCTCTTTGAAGCTAAAGTGCAGCTCGACATTTCCGATTTGAATCACATCGCCTTCATTGAGGGGTGCTTCTTGAATCTGTTGGTCGTTGACGAAGGTGCCGTTGACCGAGCGCAGATCTTTGAGCATGTAGCGCTCGCCATGCAGTTCGATTTTGGCGTGGCGGGCATCGGCGTCGGGAAGGACCCATTGGCAGGCTTTGTCCGAGCCCATTAAGAAGTACTGTTGGATTTCCTGGCGTTGATTTGGTTTCGTCGAGAGATAGATATAAGCTTTCATTTGACACACCCCTTTTGCGTGTTTGCGTTCCCGGACAGCCGGATTTTCAAGCTTTGTGCCGGATATCGAGAGGTGCGACTGCGGTTTAAA